>DASRRN010000189.1:0-16994 GCA_035695685.1 Acidobacteriaceae bacterium
CTTTGGAGATTTCGGCAAGAAGGTGGATGAGCGCTTTAACCAGGCTTTGCCGCGGGTCGAAGAAGAGGTGAGAAAAGTGATCGTGTACCTCAACGATCAAGTGGTGCCTCACCTGAGGGAGAACTCTTCGCAGGCACTGCGAGCGGCCGCCGATCGGTTGCACAAACTGGCCGAACAGCTCGACGATCGCCCGGGTAGCGGAGCACGCTAGGGTGTCGCCGGCAATGAAGCTGCGCCGGCTGCGCGCGCCGGTGCAATTGATATTGATCAGCATCGGGATTGCCCTGGGCAGCGGATGCAGGCATAAGCCTTCTCCTGTGGCTGTAGTTCCGCCGCCGCCCCCGCTGACCCCGACAACCCCGCCCAGCACGCCGGAGTCTTCTCCTCCGCCGGTTCCTGCTCCCAGTGCGCCTCCTGCTTCCAGTGCGCTCGCCTCACCAGGTTCTGTTGCCGACAACCAGGCGGATGCGGATTTCGTCAGCTCGCACCCGGTGATCTATAGCGAGGAGGGGCTGGCCAGTTGGTACGGACCTCCCTACGACAAACGCCGCGGCGCCAACGGTGAAATCTTCGACAAGGATGCACTGACCGCAGCTCATCGAACGCTGCCGATGAATTCCCTGATCAGGGTCACAAACCTGGCGAGTGGACAATCGGTTATCTTGCGGGTCACCGATCGCGGACCTTTCGTTGCCAATCGCATGCTCGATCTTTCGCTGGCATCGGCCAAAGCGATTGGTGTGTGGAGGCCTGGCGTGGCCCGGGTGCGGGTAGAGGTATTCGCAGCGCCGTCCCCGCTTGATCGCGGCGGCCGCTGGTGCGTGCAGATTGGCGCCTTCAAGAGTGAGAAGGGGGCTTACAAGCTGCGCGACCAGCTCACACGGAAATACAGCACCGCGAACGTCATCGAGTTCACTGGGCCGACCGGTCATTGGGTGCGCATCCGGCCGCTGGGTGACGACAAGGGACGCGCGGTTGAAATTGCCCATGGCCTCCAACCCAGCGAAGGCGAGGCGTATTTGGTTCGCCTTGATTGATGCCGCTTGGGTTAGCTCGTTCATAGCGCTCGGGTGGTTGCTGCGAGATGATTTTGTTCTTATCGGTACAGAAAAACGTACCTCAGCGGCTAAAGCCGCGTGTAGCGTATATGTTTGCGGCACGGCTGAAGCCGTGCCCTTCGTACAGAGGCTTGCACGGTCTGAAGAGTGGGCGTGAGAACCCGAGGAGAAAACAGCAGGTCCCTCCACCGATTTTTCGTTTACGTGGGTGGACTCGAGGCTCACAGGAAATCGGGGGATAGCGTAGTGGAGAGATCCGCGGTGTGTTCTTTCTATTCTGCGGAGAGCCGTTGATGATGGTCTTGCTACCACCCCATGCCGCGATCCTTACTGCCGTTCCCAACCTGGTTTACTCACTTCCCCCAGGAGTGTTGGAGCGGGCCCGTTCGCTCTACCATTGGCGGACCGCGCTGGATTTCGGCTCCTCAGTTTGGAGTGTCCTTGTTCTGCTGGCTTTTCTGAATTTTCGTTGGGTCGCCGGCTTGGGCGCGTGGGCTACGTCGATCACGAGCCGGCCCTGGCTACAGGGATTTTGCTTCGCTCCCGTAATTTTGCTGCTGCTTTCGGTGTGCCACCTTCCGCTTGCCATGCTGGCCCACCACATCTCGCTCAGCTACGGTCAATCCATCCAGGGTTGGGGCAGTTGGTTTATCGATTGGAACAAGGCACTGTTGCTTGATCTGATCTCCGGCACCGTAGTTCTCTCTGTGCTCTTCGCCCTGATTCGAAAATCGCCCCGCTGGTGGCTGTGGTTGTGGGTTTTGTCTCTACCGGTGCAGGTTCTGGTTGTCTTCGTGCTGCCGCTGGTGGTGGACCCCATGTTCAATCACTTTGAGCCCCTGGCGCAAACAAATCCGGCTCTGGTGCAGCAACTGGAACGGGTGGTGGGCAGGACGGGGGTCTCCATACCGCCCGCACGCATGTTTCTTATGAAGGCCAGCGAAAAGTACACCAGCTCGAACGCCTACGTCACCGGCTTTGGCTCTTCGCGGCGAGTTGTGGTATGGGATACCACGCTCAAGAGCTCCCCTCCGGATGAGATTTTGCTGGTCTTCGGCCACGAGCTTGGTCACTATGTCCTGCACCATATAGAGCGCGGGCTGGCTATAGGAGCGGTGTTGTCTCTTTTCTTTTTGTGGATCGGTTCTCACCTGGTGGATTTTCTGATCCACCGCTACGGGCCACGCTGGCATATCGGTTCGCTAGAAGATTGGGCAGCGACGGGCGTGCTTATGCTGGTTTTATCTATCCTGTCTTTCGTCGCTGAGCCCATCGGAAACAGTATCAGCCGGGCGCAGGAACACCAGGCGGACGTGTTCGGGATCGAGGTAGTCCATGGCATTGTTGCCGATCCACAGAAAGTGAACGCCCAATCGTTCCAGCGCCTGGGCCAGGAATCGCTGGAGTACCCTTATCCATCGTGTTTCGTAGTCTTTTGGACCTATACCCATCCGCCGATCGCCGAGCGGGAAGCTTTCGCCGCAAGCTACGATCCATGGCAGCCGGGCGGCCACCCGCGATACTTCAGCAAGTAGGATGTTACAGAAGGAGCTACAAGTTCATGTCCTGTTTGTTCTGCAAGATCATTGCCGGCGAGATTCCTTCGAATAAGGTTTTCGAGGATGATCTAGCCTATGCGTTCCGAGATATCAATCCTCAGGCGCCCACGCATATTCTGATCGCCCCCCGCAAGCATATTGCGTCGCTGGCGGAGACGGTTGCGAAAGACAAGGAATTGCTGGGGTATCTCCACCTGGTAGCAGGGCGGATTGCAAACAGCGAGGGACTGTCGAATGGTTTCCGCACGGTGATCAACACCGGGCCCGATGGTGGCCAGACAGTTGATCATCTTCACGTGCATTTGCTGGGCGGGCGCTCCATGCATTGGCCTCCAGGATAACGAGGCCTCAGGGGCTTCAAGAGGCCTGATGATTTTCAGCCGTCCCCTTACTCTCGCTTGATGCGGAGGGCTATGTCGATGGTGTAGGTTGGGGTTTCGATTACGTGCAGAGTTCCTGTCTGTTTAAAGTTTTCGGTGGCGAGGGTGGAATAGCTAGCCGGATCGATCCATTCGGCTTTGTAGTCTCCCGGCGGCAGATTCAGGACCAGGTTTTCGCGGTATTGCCCGGGGGTTACGGTATACGAGCCACCACCGCCACCTTCACTATGATGAATGTAGAGCGCATACTGCTTGCCGTATTGGCTCATCCCGCGATAGTGAGTCTCGCGGTCGAATCCGCTTACTACAAAGCCTCTATCCGGCACCATGTTGACGAAGCTAAAACTTTCTATAAAGGTCTTGAGACTGCGAAGGGCGCCCAGAAGCTGGGCGTTCTCCGGCGTTTTTCCGGCCGGATCCTCAGCCGTAAAGAGGCCGTTGAGCTGATTGAAGCTGGCGCCTCCCCCGACCATAAACTCCCAGGCTTCTACTCTTGAAGCACCGACTTTGTCCCCTGAATACAACGGGTAATAGTTTGTTTCATTTTGTTCGATCGGCTTGTTGTGCCGGTATTCGCGATCGAGGCCTTGCAGACCTCCCATTTCCCAATCGTGGGTGTGCCATAAATATTGTGTAACTACGATTGAGCTATATGGGTTACCGGAGAAATCGATAGGACCATCCACGGGCCCCTGGACTTCCTGGCCTATGAGGTGTTTCTTGGGAAGATTCGCTTCCGCATCATGAGTGACCTGGAGCATGTGGCCCACCCATGGTCCTGCTTCCTCGATGGGAGTGAAGAGGGACGGTTCGTCGCAGACTTCAAGAATGACGTTATCGAACCCATTTGCCTCCTGAACGATCTTGCGCACATACGCCGCTTCTCTTTCGACCAGAACAGGATCCTTCAGCGTTTGTGCGTCTCTGTAGCCGTTGCGACCGACACCCTGGATGTTGTTCTCGTGATAGAGCGGGCTCAGCGGCCAGGTATCGTCGTACTGCCCGTTAAAAAAACAGATCTCGACTACGATCCCGCGCTTGGCCGCTTGATTGATGAAGTCTTTCAGGCGCTCGAAATACTCCGGATTCCATTGGTCCAGGTCGAACTTGTTCCCGGAAAGCAGGTAGCCGGGTTGATCGCTGCGCGCCCAGGGGAGGATGAGCTTTGCCGGCTTCACGCCCAGCGTGTTTCCGGTCATGAATTTTCCCATCGGTTCGAACAGGTACCCGGGATAGATCCGCGTGTAGTTGAGCCCGTATGCCTGAAGTGCATCCAGATACGGGACGTAGTCGAACTCGGTGTTCACTACGGCGCCGTAGTGTTCGGCCGAGGTAACTAAGACCGTGGGCTTTCCATGGAAGGAATAGTAGTGGGGGTTTGTAGGATCGATGCGGATCGTTTGCGCGTTCGCTCGCACAACCAGCACCATCAGGACGAGGACCGTCGTTTTGATCACGTTCGACATGGCGGCCAGCCTATTTCGAAGCGTCCAGTAACAGCACCCAGTCGCCGTCGCCGTCGTGGTTGTTTCCGGGCGGCGTAAATTGCTGAGTTCCCTTGTTGGGAAACGGCTGGGCTGCGATTGAGGTGTAGGTTCCGTTGCTGGGGTCAAACCACTTGGCGATTGCGTTCGCCTTCAGATTCGCCATGTTCACGGTGATCGTCCGTACGGTCGGCATGTATGCAACCACAAACGCACCATCAGGGGTCTTGGAGGCAGTGGCATAATCGCTATTGCTGACCGGGGTGTCCAGGTCCCCATAATTTCCAAGTCCTGCAGTGAGTACCGAATGGTCTTGATCCGGAACAAGATCCTGCCAGGGCAAGGCAGAAAAGAACTCTTTCCAAATGGTGACCTGGGCTGCTCCGGGAGTGTCGATATAGTACTTCCACCCGGACGCGAACGACCATGTATAGAAGTTACCGTAGAACTGTCCCTTACCTCCGCTCAGCATGGCCCAATACTCTTCGCGTCGAAGGACCGGGGGCGTCCCGTAATCGGACACCCGGCCGACTCTCTCTAGCTCATAGTGCGCTTCCATCAGGAAGACGGGCATAACAGGAGTCTGGTTGTAGTTATGCAACACTTGAATATAGGTCGGTCCGTATATGTAAGCGCCGTTGATAGAGATAATCGCCGACCAGGACACATCATCGAGAGAGGAACCAAATGGCGGGTCAAACTCTACGGTTTGAATATGGTCTGGGTCGGCAGACTTAATGCCCTTTGCCACTGCCCTTACCAGTGCGTCGTCCTTCTCGTTTTGCCAACCATGAAAATCATTACCGTTCAGCCACGCGACATTGGCATACTTCTTATAGCGGTTACCAAGATATTGTCCATAAGCGTTATCGGCGGCGAGGCCGTTGTTGCGCAGGGTTTGGAGCCAGCCCGCCGTCTCGATGGGATCGATGAAGATGAGTATGTTGTGCTTTGCCCCAAGCTCGACGATGTGATCGAGGCGTTGGAAGTAGGCTTCGTTTGGCTTGGAGAGATCATAGTACGTGTGATCTGTCCCCCCGGGGAGGAATCCGGTGAAGGGACGAATACCGTCAGGTGTGGTGGCGTAGACATTGGTGATGAAGTCCCGCCCGCCGCAGAGTACGTCTACCCACCCCATGGTGTTGAATCCATGGGCTTGCCGGTCGGCGAAAAAGCTATCGATTTCCTTCTCGTTCAACCTTGATATCAATCCTTGCGGCGTGTCACCGACGATCAGAAATGGGGTGTTGTTCTGGTCGACGAGATAGCGGTGGTTGGCACTCACCTTGACCGGATAGACGGGTACGCTGGCGGTGGGTGCCTTGGGCGATTCCGTAGCTGCCGGCGGGGGCGTCTTGGGCCCGCAAGATATCAGGAAGGGAAGCGCGACGAGCATGACACAGAGTTTCAGGGCCAACTTAGAGAGGGTATCGGTTTTCATTTTTGCTTTCGTGACTTATCCTTCGCTGCGTTACATCCCGCGGGTCACCCGTCTTCGCGGTCCCGCAGGATGCAACGTCAACGACTTCATAGACTGAGACAGCATCTAGAATTCGACGCGAAACGTAGCTTGTCCTTGCCGGTTCGTGATCTGTGAGGTCAAGTTAGTGATCTGCCCAAATGTTGAATCTGTGGAGTTCGTATCGGGCGCCTGAAATTGCGTCCGGTTGAACGCGTTGAAATAATCAACGCGTATGACGGCTCGGACTCTATCTCCGATACGGAAGCTCTTGATTGCGTCGAAATTCTCAATCCTCAGGGGCGGTGCGCGCAAGGACGCATAGGCACGTTTCGCATCACCTACTTCCCAGATCGTTGCGGTATTTGGGAAGGCATTGGTCGGGAATTGTACTGGCTGCACTGCTGTTTTTCCGGTGAAGTAGGATTTGGATTGTCCGTAGCTGTAGGTTTTCAGCGGCACGCTTGTATCAATATTCGGACGGTCCCCGAAATTCGTAAGCAGAGGATTGTAACCATTATAGGCTCCCATAACGTAGCCGCCCTGGTAATTCAAGATTGCGCTGATCTGCCAGCCACCTGCCAGTTCGTCCACAAGGCGATTGGAATTCAAATATTTCTTGCCGCGGCCGATCGGCAGCTCGTAGGTCCCCACCAACTTGAAGGCGTATAACTGGTCGAGAAAAGAAGGCACATATTCCGGTTTCGGATTATATGCATTTACCCCATTGGGTTGCTGCGGACTCGACCCGGTCGCGGTATTTGCGTCGATTCTTCCTAGCGTCAGGTTGGCGAGATAGCTTACGCCTCCCACAAAGCGCTTCTCCGCCTGCGCCTGAAATGCATTATAAAATGCCGTCCCGTCCATCTCATATGTAGGGAAGTAGCCGCCGAATTGCGGGTACGGAGCCAGGGCCTGTTCCAGAATCGCCGAACTGCCAAACTGCTGCACGAACTCCGGATAGGGAGGGGTGAAACCGGCAGCAACGACATCTGGAGCAAGAATATTTTCGCCCAAAAGACTTCCGTACTGCAGGACCGACGGGTTGGGCTGGTTTGACAGCTGTAAGGTAGTTGGCAGATGAATTGCGCGGTTGCCAACATACGCGGCGGTCATGAACATATTCCAGGGAAGCTCTCTTTGCACCCTCAAACTCCACGCAGTATCGTATGGCGCCGTTCCAACCGACCCCGAACTAGGGAGATTCGGGTGTATATTTCGCTTGTTGGCATTGAAATCGAAGATGATACCGGCATTCCCGATCGATGGGCTAAAGGGAGTCAGCGTCGGCAAGGGAAGGGTTTGGCTATCCCAGCTTCCATAACCGGGAACATTGCTGAAGGTTGACGAACGGAGAAACGAGCCGTTCAGCAGGTCGGTCATAAAGGAGGCGCTCTCGGCGGTCCCATATTCATAGGCGCCACCATTCAAACTGGTTATGTAGAAACCAGCCTGGATTACAGTTTTCGGACTGAGCTGATAGGAGAAGCCCAATCTGGGCTGGAAGTACTTAAAGTGAATCGCCGCGCGGGTGATTCCTGAGCATCCAGTGCAATTACCGAATTTGGTCGCCGCGCCTGGTAATCCGCCGGCGCCGGGATTGGGTGCGGTGCGATCTACAAAGATGATGTCGTTCATCGGGTTTGTGAACGGAACCAGGATGTCCCAACGCAGGCCATAATTAAACGTCCATCGATTCGTCAATTTGAAGTTGTCCTGGGCGTAAAAGGCAAATGCCTTGTTTCGCAGTTTCGTTTCAGAGTTGAGAATGCGCTCGCTGGCATCCACCTGGCCCAGAAGAAAGCTTGCGAAGGAGCTGCCATAGAGCCCAAAATTCGGGTCGCTGGAGTTTGGAGTAGAGGTGGTTCGCTGACTAAAGTTGAACGTACCGCCGCATTGAACGCAATCGATAATGTCCTGGTACGTGCGCCGGAACTGTGAGCCAAAATTGAACGTATGGCGCCCTCTGGTCCACAGCCAGTTATTAACAAATACAAGGCCCAATGTGCGGTTGTTGATTACGGTGAGTCCACCAGAACAGCATTGAAGATAAGAGCCTGGCGTGGTGACTCCCCAACTTGTTGGCGCATTTTGGCCGTCGAAGCTAACATATGGGAATGTAGTGCTGCCGGCCGCGCCTCCAAAACTGGCGTTATTATTTGCGTTGTGTTCACCGATGTTGTATCCAACCCAATCTCCCCCAGCGGTAACCACCAGGTTCGTGTTGATGGTTTTGGCATAGTTCAGCAGGAATCCTGAACCAAGATCGGTATTGTTGATCTGGCTTTGCAGCGGATTGCTGGTGGGTACGATCGGAGGTGCCCCGTTTCCAAAGGTAGGCGAACTAAATGAATCCCGCCATTGGGTGAAGTGAATATTTTGCGAGCTGGTCAGATTATGGTCAATGGTGTAGGCCCACAGGGTCTGTCTAATCTTGATCGAAGCAATGGCTGGAGCCTTATTACTCTGCAAGCCGGACACCAACCCGGGACGGTCAGGATTAGGAATGTCTGGTAAAAGCGAAACAGCGAGTGGACTGAAGCGTGATTGGGGGATTATATTGCCGGGAAAAGGCTGGCCCGTTTGGGGATCATAGATGGGGATGAGCGTCCCGGCGGCGTTCACAAAACTGCTAAAGTCGCCGCTCTTCATCGCCTGAGTCGGTACGGTTCCTATTGCGCTCTGAGCCTGATTTTGGCGAAACCAGTCGGAGCTGACGTGGAAAAAGGTGCGATTTTTGCCGTTGTAAAGTTTCGGCAGAATGATCGGGCCGCCTACGGTAAATCCATAGTCGTTCTGCTGGTTGATCGGCGGCTCAGGGGTTCCCTTGGGACCGAAGCGAACCGGGAAGAATCCAGCCGAGTCGAATAATTGATTACGTAGAATCTCAAAGCCATCCCCATGAAGCTCGTTGGTGCCGGATGCCATGTTGAATGTGACCGCGCCTTGCCCCAGCCCAAATTGCGGCTCGAATGTAGAGCTGTCGACGCGGAACTCGCTCTCTGCTTCATAAGGCGGATTTATATACGTTTGGTTGCCCTGGTATTGGACAAACGCCACTGGGACTCCGTTGAATTGAACTTCGTTTTCGAAGGTGACGCCCCCGTTTATGTTATGGTTCGTGGCGGTTCCCTGCACCCCTGGCGCAAGGTACATAAATGAGTCGATCTGCCGTGCCAAACCGCTGATTTCGATCGGAGCGTTTTTGACCAATTCGGGCTCCAGGGTTGTGCCCACGGTAGGCGAGGTGGTGTTCAAGGTGATGTCGGCTGCCTTTACCTGAACAGTTTCCGTTCTCGCTCCAGGTGACATCGGGACACTGATGGTCGACATCCTGGCTACTTCGACGGTAATGTGTGTCTCGACCGTCTTGAATCCCGCCGCCTCCACGGTGACGGAATATTCGCCGGGAATCAGGCCGACCATGGTAAATGTGCCGGCCGAGGAGGTTGTCGCCTTGTTAGTCACATTGGTTTCGTTATTTGTTGCGGAAACATTCGCATGGGGGAGAACGGCTCCGGTTGAATCGGTAACCGTGCCGGTGATGCCGTTTTGCACCTGAGCATGCAAAGAAACGCTCGAGAGCAGCAGCGCAAAACACAGCATGAGGACGGATAGAAAGATGGCGGTAGGCAAACTTAGATGGCTGATCTTGGAAAAGCTTGATTTCTGAATCACGGTGTCACCCTCCTGAATTTGGCCCGGCGGTCCCATGAGCGCTGTAGTGGCAGCGCTCAATCACGACTCCGTCGTGCTCAGCAGCAGCACTTTTGGGGTGGCGATAAGCCCTCTCAAAAGCGCTAATCGCTTCATCGTCTTGCCTGGTCTTTCTGCTCCGCCAGCTCCGCCGGAAACAGGGTGTTAGAGCACAGAAGTGGGGGAATTACACCGGCTTCCGGTGCTCAGCCAGACTCTGAGTTGTTGTTAATGTTGAGCCGGAGGGCGAGGCGGGTATAGTGAATTTCCACGATTCTTTCTTGCAAGCCTACGGAGTACCGGAAAAGGAAAGCTGCTACCTGGCGCGCAGCAGCAAGGCCACTCGTTGCTCCCGAGACAACGCTGAACCGATAGGCATTAAACTGGCCAGGTTTAAGCTCGGAATCCTGAAGAAGCACCGAGGAGAGGGGATACGATGACGAAAACGCCACCTACCCGTGTTTCCCGGGCAGAATTCGAGAAATTATTCCAGGCAGTCTGCAACTGGGGCCGATGGGGGGACGATGACGAAAAGGGGACGCTGAATTACATTAAGCCGGAGCACATCCGGCAAGCGGCTGGCCTTGTCCGTTCGGGCCGGTCGGTTTCGATGGCGATTCCCGTCAATAAAGTGGCAGGACCCGACAATCCCCGCCCGGCAACTCACTACATGGTTCGCGGCTTTGACACCCAGTCGGAATGGGGAGAGCCGCAATTCTCCGCGGACTACCTGGCGAGCGAGTGTCATGGCGACTGCCACACCCATATCGATGCGCTGTGTCACATCGCTTTCCGTGGCAAGCTCTATAACGGTAAGCCGATGAGCGCCGTGACTTCTCGCGGCGCAACCATTCAGGATATTACCGCTTACGCACACGGCATCGTTGGCCGCGGGGTGCTGCTCGACATTCCCCGCCTGCGTGGGCTGAAGTGGCTGGAGCCGGGAGAAGCAGTCACCACGGCGGAACTGGAGGCAGCCGAGAAAGCGCACGGTGTACACCTCGGCGAGGGAGACATCTTCCTTTTCCGCACCGGCGATCACCGTCGACGGCTTGAATTGGGCCCCTGGAAGCACGGATACGACGGGGAAGGAAAAGCCGGTTTGCATGTGGAAACCATCCTCATGCTGCACGAGCGAAAGGTGGCCGCTTTCTTCCCGGATGGCGACGGTGAAACGGTTCCCAGCAATGTGGAGGGAATGGCCGGGCCAATCCATGCCCTGCAAATTGCCTCCATGGGGATGGCTTGCGCCGACAGCCTGCAATTCGAAGAACTGGTCAAAGTCTGCGAGGAAGAACGACGTTGGGAATTTCTGGTGGTCGCCGCTCCGTTACGCTTGCCGGCCGGTACGGGCTCACTATTCAATCCCATTGCCATTTTTTAGAAAACTATGATCTTCAGGGATGATCGCAACCTAAGACAACCTGCGCTGATCTTGGCGCTCACGCTACTAGGATCCGGCTGGGCGGTGTGCCAGGAGGCCACCGCCTCGCCCAAACTTCCCGGCGCCAGTTCTCCTGTATATCCGCTTAAGGTCAGCGCCAACGGACGGTACCTGGTCGACCAGAACAACACTCCTTTCCTGATTACCGGCGACAATCCCCATGCCCTGATTGGGATGGGCTCCACGGCGGACGCCGAGAGCTATTTCGCTGACCGCGAGGTTCATGGATTCAATGCAGTCTGGATGAACATGCTTGTTGCCACCCCGGCTTACTATGACAGCCGGGATGACGGCAGCACTCCTGACGGTATTCGCCCTTTTACCGGTTACATCGCCGGCGGCACGGATGCCGCCCACTATGATCTTACTAAGCCCAACGAAGCGTACTTTAGCCGTGTCGACGAGATGCTCACCGCCGCGGCAAATCATGGCCTGGTCGTTTTCCTTGATCCCATCGATACCTGTTGTAAGGCTGCACCAGCCCGTACTGTATGGCTCCAGGCGCTGCTCAAGAACGGCCTAACTGCCGCGGGCGCGTACGGCAAGTATCTGGGTGAGCGCTACAAGCGTTTTGACAACATCGTCTGGTTGCACGGCGATGATTTTAATACCTGGCAGACTCCTGACGATGACGCAGTCGTCCAAGCAGTAGCAAAGGCCATCAAGTCCGCTGACCCTGGAGCCCTTCAGACCGTCGAGCTGAACGTCCCAACAAGTTCCTCTCTAGACGATGCGACCTGGGCGCCGATTATTTCTCTCAACAGTACTTACACCTACTCGCCAACCTATATCGAGATGTTGCATAGCTACAATCAGACTCCTGTTATGCCCGCCTACCTGGTTGAGGCTCACTATGATTTGGAAAAGGTCGGCGACCCGACGGACTACGGAACGCCGTGGGTGCTAAGACGGCAGGGCTATTGGACGATGCTGAGTGGAGGTACAGGCCAACTCTACGGCAACGCCTACACCTGGCCATTCATCTCCGGATGGAAGTTCCATATCGACACGGTCGGAGTGACCCAGTTAGTGATCTGGAAGGAATTCTTTTCTTCACTACCGTGGCAGGATCTCGTGCCGGACCAGGACCACATGACGATCACTGCCGGACTCGGAACTTATGGGAACCTGCAGACCCGCGTCAGCAAAAGCGATTATTGCACCGCTTCCAAAACGCCTGACGGCTCTGTTGTTGTAGCCTACATGCCGACAGCGCGTACGATCACCGTTAACATGGCGAGTCTGAAGACACCCGCAAATGCCAAGTGGTTTGACCCCACGGACGGAGCTTACGCCGCAATCCCTGGGGGACCATTCGCGAACACTGGAACGCGGCAATTCACGCCGCCCGGGAACAATCACGACGGCGACAGCGACTGGGTTCTATTACTGGTTGCCTCGGATTCCAGCCGGTAAATACTGCTGCGCGTGAGCGTCTGCGTGTCCTTCCTACACCACCACTGGGATGATGGGACTTTTGCAACAAAGAATTGGGCTATGTTCATAAAACTCGCTGGCATTTTTGACCTACCCTGATGGAGAGTCCGGGAACGTCTGGCCAGATCTGCGCAACAGATAGCGGGTTCGGGGCTTCTTTGGTGGGCATTCGAGAAGGTGGTGAATTTGGCTGACACGCCTGCCGATGAGGCTACGAGCGGAATCCCACACCTGCGCCGGGTGCTCTCTCTGTGGGATTTGGTTGTCTTTGGCATCATCGCGGTGACCCCGAGTGCCCCGATTACGGTATTTGGCCTGGCTTCTGTGCGGGCCCGCGGGCACACGGTAGACACAATTCTGTTCGCCATGGTGGCCACCGTTCTGACCGCCATCAGTTACGGACGTATGGCGGCCCTGTACCCTTCGGCCGGCTCGGCATACACATATGTGGGCAGAGGACTCAATCCGCAGCTTGGCTTTGTGGCCGGCTGGGCGATGTTGCTCGACTACCTGACCATCCCTCTTTTCTGCGTCGTGTATGGCTCCCTCATTGTCCAGCGCATGCTTCCGGAAGTTCCTTATGTCATCATCGCTGCCGGTTTTGCCAGCGGGACCACCTACCTGAACGTGAGGGGAATCCGCACCACGGCCAGGACCAACCAGGTCCTACTGCTGTTCATGGGGGTGGTGCTGCTGGCTTTCATCGCGCTTGCCATCCGTTATTTACTGGGTCACGAAGGCTGGCCAGGGCTGTTCTCAAGCGCTCCGTTTTATGATCCGCGAGAGTTCCATCTGGGAACAGTCATTCACGCGACCTCTTTCGCGGCCCTTACTTACATCGGATTCGACTCGGTAACCACTCTCGCTGAAGACGTTCGTAACCCCAAGCGGAACGTGCTGTTGTCTCTGGTGATTGTTTGTCTATTCACCGGGATCTTCGGAGGATTGCTTACCTACCTCGGCCAGCGCATCTGGCCCGATTTTCGAACCTTTCCAGACGTAGCAACCGCCTTCATGGATGCCGCCCGGCGGGCGGGTGGCATGTGGCTTTTCGAAGCCATGATCCTGGTGCTCGCCGTCGCCAACGTGGGAGCAGGCCTCACGGGACAGGTGGGGGCGGCGCGATTACTCTTCGCCCTGGGAAGAGAAAACGTCCTGCCCAAGCGGTTCTTTGCGCACCTGAGTCCGAAGACGAATACTCCCTCCTTCAACATTGCGCTGATTGGGGCTTTGACGTTTGCGGGTTCGCTGGGTAAACGCTATGACCTGATCGGAGAATTGCAGAACTTCGGCGCCTTTCTGGGTTTCATGGGGGTCAATCTGGCTACGATTCGCCAATTCTACTTTCTTCCCCTGGCAGGCCGGCGCAGAAGCTTCTGGAAGGACTTCTTATTGCCCGGCCTCGGGTTTGTGATCTGTACCATCATCTGGCTGGGGCTGACAATGGAAACAAAAATCGTCGGCGGTGTTTGGTTTGTGGCCGGATTGACTTATGCTGCGGTCCGTACCCGCGGATTTCGCCAGAAACCGGTCCTGATAGATTTTACAGAATCCTGACAGCGGAGCTATGTATGCGATTGAAAAACCAGGTTGCGATCGTCACCGGGGCAGGGACTGGGCTGGGCAAGGCGGTTGCCCTGCGTTACGCGGCGGAAGGTGCGCGGGTTCTGGTGGCGGAAATCGATGCCGACGGCGGACGCGCCACGGAACAAGAGATCCATGATGCCCGGGGCGAAGCTCTTTTCGTGCCAACGAACGTGGCGGAGGAAGCAGAGGTGCGCGCCATGGTGGAAGCGACGCTGCAACGGTATGGCCACATCGACATACTCTGCAACAACGCTGGGATCCTCCTATACGGCAAGGACACACGCGCTCATGAGCTAAGTGGCGAGGTCTGGGAACGCACTCTGGCCGTCAACCTGCGTGGCTGCTGGCTTTGCGCCAAATACGTGATCCCCCACATGCTGATGCAGGGACGGGGATGCGTCATCAACCTTGCTTCGCCCACGGGACTGCGGGGGTATGAGGGCCTGACAGCTTACAGCGTCAGCAAAGGGGGGATTACTGCTCTCACCCGGGCTATGGCCGCTGATTATTCCCGCTATCATATCCGGGTGAATGCGATTGTTCCGGGATGCATGGACACGCCCATGAACGCCGCGAGATTGTCGGACGAAAAGAATAGGCAGCAGCGGCTTGCCATGGTTCCTTGTGGGCGACTGGGCGTGGGGGAGGATGTGGCAGGCATGGCAGTTTTCCTGGCCTCGGACGAAGCTGACTACTGTGCGGGAGGCTTCTACGCAGTCGATGGTGGTTTGATGGCTATCTGACTGTCGCGCGCACCTGCCGGCAACTAATGACTGCGTTTGATGCGCAAAGCGATATCGACCGTGTGCTCGGGTGTGATAAGGGTTTTGTTGCCGCCTTGATGAGCGAAGGTCAGGGAGTTGAGCACCGACCCCGAGGCGGGGTCGACCCAATCGGCTCGGTAGGCGCCCGCCGGCAAATCGAGCACCAGAGTTTCCGCATATTTTCCTGGAGTCGCAACATAGTAGGCCTTGGAGTCTTCCAGCACGCTGTGATGATGGTACAACGCGTACTGCTCTCCCGGCTGGCTGATACCTCGACAGTAGGTTCCACCTGGAATCCCGCTGACTACAAAGTTCTTGTCCGGAGACATTTTGACGAAGTCGAAGCTGTAAATGAAATTCTTCAGATTTTGCAGAGCGCTCAGGACTTGAGCGTTATCGGGAGTCTTCCCGGCTGGGTCCTCAACGGTGTAGCGGGAGTTCAGATGATTGAAGCTTGCCCCGCCTCCCACAATAAACTCCCATGCTTCCACCCGGGATGCTGCTACGGCATCACCCTTGCGGTACTGAAATGGGTAATAAGAGGTTTCGTTGAACTCAATCGGCTTGTTATGGCCGTATTCGTAATCGAGGCCTTTCATCCCCCCCATCTCTGCCGCCGACCCCTGTTCGGGTCCCCACACATACTGTCCAACAATGATGGAGAGCAGGGGGCTACCCGAGTAGTCGATTGGACCTCCGATCCCCCCTTGCACCTCCTGCGCCACAAGGTGCTTTTTTGGCAACGTGCTTTCCGTATTGTGGACGACCTCCAATAGTCGACCGACCCAGGGACCGGCTTCTGCAGCCTGAGTATAGAGGGACGGCTCGTCGCAAATCTCCAGAATGACATTGTCATAGCCATTCACTTCCTGGGTGATCTTGCTTACATATTCGCTCTGCCGTTGGACAAGATCCGGGTACTTCAGTGTTTGGGCGTCTTTGAAATCGGCCTTTCCGACGCCCTGGACATTGTTTTGGTAATACAAGGGAGAAAGAGGCCAACGGTGCGTGTACTCGGAGTTGAAGAAGCAGATCTCCACCACGATGCCACGCTCGCCCGCTTTTACAATAAAGTCTTTGAGGCGCGCGAAAAACTCGGGATTCCATTTGTCAAGATCAAACTTGTTACCACCGTAGACATAGCCCGGCTCATTACTGCGTATCCAGGGCACGATCGTTCTATCCGGTCTCGGACCCATCGTGTTGTCTTTGGTGAACTCCCCTACCATTTCGAGCAACGCGCCCGGCCAGATACGCGTGTAGTTGAGTCCGTAGGCTTTTAGCGCATCGAGGTAGGCAACGTAGTCAAAATCCAGATTGATCACGGCGCCGTAATGCTCGGCAGAGGTGATAAGGATGGTCGGTTGGCCGTTAAACGTGTAATAGTGCGGATTGGAGGGGTGCAGTTTAATCGGTTCAGCCCCGGCCTCTGTCACCAGCAACAGAGCAATCACCAGACTACGAATGGTATGAGACATGCCATCTTCCTTTTCAAAGTACTCCTTCTGGCCACCAAGGGCGGAGTAAGAGTTGCTGAGTTTCTTGCCGGATATACGGCAGGTAAGACTCGATCTCCAATTACTGCTCCAATTACTGAATGACTTAGTACATTGAACTCCGCACTTATGATTTGCCCGCTGCCGTGCTAGACGGGGATGGAAGGGACAGGCGGCACTGGAGTCTCCGGTGTCAGCGGCGGTGGCCGCTTGTGCCAATCGGTAGCCTTCTCATACGCATTGGCCAAGGCCAGTACGCGGCTTTCCGAGAAGTGCGGCCCGGCGATGGTCAGCCCGATCGATAATCCTGCGCTGCTGAACCCGCATGGCACCGAGATGGCGGGCAGGCCATAGACATTGAAAAACACGCAATCGGGGAAGTCTATCTCCGGATCCTGAGGTTTGGTGTTCACCTCCCTCCTCAGGAGTTCTTCGATGGTCGGCGCCACGACACGCGTCGTCGCCAGCAGCACAAGATCGACATCGGTGAAGGAATCGTCCACCGTGCGCCGCAGCTCCTGGAGTGCCCACAGCGCGTGGATGTAATCTACCGCACTGACATTGGCTGCAGTTGCATGCGCCGACGGGAAACACGCTAATGGAAGTAGGTCTGAGTGATAACCGGCTTGT
>DASRRN010000190.1:0-6613 GCA_035695685.1 Acidobacteriaceae bacterium
AGATGACGCCCTACATTGATGTCGTAGTTTTCGATGAAGACGAATTTGTCTCCAAATTTGGAGTCGCGCATCATCTCGGCAATCTGCTGCAGCAGCTTCTTCCCCGGCTCGTCATGGGGGTGGGCCTTGCCGGCAAAGAGGAATTGCACCGGACGTTTGGGATCGTTGACCATCGACGCCAGCCGCTGGATATCGGTGAGGATCAGGTTAGCTCGTTTGTAAGTGGCAAAGCGGCGCGCGAAGCCAATGGTCAATGCGTCCGGGGAGAGCACTTTACCCAGCCGGGAGAGTGTTTCACTCGATTCGTTACGGCGCTCGGCCTGTTCGCGCGCGCGCCGGCGTACGAACTCGATGAGCTGCGACTTGAGCGCGAGATGGGTTTCCCAGAGTTCGCCATCGTCGAGATTCTCGATGGGCTCCCAGGTACGCAGCCAGGAGCTCTTGCCCTGCCATCCAACCCCAAGATGGCGGTCATAGAGACGCGACATTTGCGGCGCCAGCCAGGAGGGGACGTGGACCCCATTGGTGATGTGGCCGATGGGCACTGCATCTTCTGACTTACCGGGAAACAGACCCTTCCACATGGCTCGCGAGACCTCACCGTGGAGAGAAGAAACCGCATTGGCACGGCGCGAAAGCATGAGCCCGAGAACGGTCATACAGAACGGTTCATGCTGATCGTGGGGATGCTCGCGGCCCAAGCCCATCAGTTTCTCCGGGGAAATACCCAGTTGTTCACGCAGGGGTCCGAGGTGTTCCTCGATCAGATGGGCCGGAAAGCGATCGTGGCCAGCGGGCACTGGAGTGTGGGTGGTAAAGATCACTTCCCGGGGAATCTGATTGGCCGCAGTGTCGAAGTCCAGGCCTTCTTCCTGCATACGATCCCGCACCGCCTCCAGCACCGCGAAACCGCTATGCCCCTCGTTCAGGTGAAGGACGCCTGGAGTAATGCCCATCGCCTTCAGGGCGCGAAAGCCGCCGACCCCCAGGAGCAACTCCTGACGAATACGCGTCCGGGCGTCTCCGCCGTACAAGCGGGAGCTCAGTTCCTGGTCCTTAGGGGCATTGCCGGCGACATTGGAGTCGAGCAGCAGAAGGTCGCACCGGCCGACATTGACTCGCCAGACCTTGGCCCTTATGGAGCCACCGCGGGTTTCGATTTCGACCACCACCGGTTCCCCGTTGGTGCCAATGGCAAGTTCCATGGGGAGTTGAGTGACGTCGGTGTGGAGGTACTCTTCCTGCTGCCAGCCCTCCTTGTCCAGGCGCTGCAGGAAGTAGCCCTCCCCATAAAACAAGCCGATACCAACGAGGGGAATGCCGAGGTCGGATGCGCTCTTGATGTGGTCTCCGGCAAGAACCCCCAAGCCGCCTGAATAAATGGGCAGGGATTCGTGCAAGCCGAACTCAGCAGAAAAATAGGCGACCGGGTGGGGCCGGAGCACACCTGCATTCATGGAGCCCCAAGTGCGGTCGGCCTTGAGGTATTCCTGCTGACGGCGGTAGACGTAGTTGATGCGGCTATGCAAACCCAGTTCGGTGGCGCGGAGTTCAATCTCCCCCAAGGGCATTTCGTTAAGCAGCGCGATGGGATTCTGATTCAGCTGCCACCAGCGGGTGGGATTGAGATCGCGAAACAAGCTGATGCAGTCGTAGTCCCAACACCAGCAGAGATTCCGGGCGACCGACCAAAGACGCTCCTGGACGGGAGCGATAAACCGATCCAGGGTGCGTGCCTCGTTGACCACGGGTGCGACCTGGTTTGCGGCCTCAGACAACTTGCGGATTTCACCTTCCCGGAAGACTCTGGGCTCTTTGGTTTGAACCACGAGAACGCCCTGCAAAATGCCGCGGTCGATCAGAGGCACACCGAGGAAGGAGTGGTAGACCTCTTCGCCCGACTGTTTGAAGTATTTGAAACGGGGATGACTGGGAGCGTCCTCGATAGCGACAGGCAGCACTCGCTCGGCGACCAGCCCGGTGAGGCCTTCAGTGATGGGCATGCGCAGCGACCCAATGCACCGCGGGTGCAGGCCGAGGGTCGCGGCCAATACCAGGTTTGATCGATCCGGCTCGAGCAGATAAGCGGAACAGACATCCGTCCTGAACCGGGTAGCGATCAGGGCGACGACATTCATGAGGGTGTCGGCAGCTTTGCCCCCCTCTTCGGCGAGGTTCGTAATTTCTTCCATGGTCAGGACGTGGCTGGCATCAGTTTCTTCGTAGGATTGAGTCACCGGGGAACACCCTCAGGTTTCGATCTATCTCAGCAAATGCAATCGTTGCAGGCCCGGTGAAGATGACCTGTGATCAGGGGGCGGCTTGCCGCCAACAGTGATTTGCTTATTAAGAATAGACCAGAGCCGCCGTCAACCCCCTTAGAAAAGCGGTTATTCCTGACCTAGGTAACGAAAAGTTGACGTTTGGCGAGGTGGGCGCGGCTTTCGATCAGAAAAGCCGCGCCCGTTTTGCGGGTAAGCGCAGGAGATCGGCCCTAATTCGGCCCGATCCGGCGTGCGCCTCGAGCTCTCATCCCGTGCTGTATTTGCGAACGCAGGCTCTCGGGCATAGCAACCCTGGGAACTGCCTCCATGGGTGGAGCTTGTGCGCTCGTACCAAAGCTGGGGAATAATACGAAGGCAGGAGCGGTGGCGGTGCTTTGATCCACGGCGTAACCGCCGACGATCCCAAGATCGTCGATCGTTGCTCCGCTGTACAGGGACAACTGCGAGTTCGCGGGGATCAGGGTGTTCAGGTCAGTCATCTTGCCGTTTTGCCAAAGGAAGGCGTGACATTGGTTATTCGAGTCGCAAGATTGGCCCACGATCTGACCAAGATTGTTGATTGAGCTGCCATAGCTCGAAGAATCGCCGGGGAGCGTACCAAGGTCGTGCATCACTCCGTTGGTCCAAAGGAATGCATGCTGGATGGAATCACCAGAAAGATCGGAGCCGCCGGTAATTTGACCCAGGTTGTTGATGGCTGCGGGAGTGTTATGGATCGCGCCACCCAGGCTGCCAAGGTTAGTCACCTTGCCGTGGTCCCAGAGCAGGGCGTGAGCATTCGGGTGACTGGAGCAATCTCCCGAGGAGCCGGTGATTTGGCCGAGGTCGTTGTCAGCATTCGCGGTTCCGTTCGAGTCGCCGGAGAACATAGGGAGGGCTGTGGCCGTGCCGTTTTGCCAGACAGCAGGTACAGCCTGCTGCATCTCGTAAGACGGCGCGGCCGGCTGGCCATTCACCAGGCAACTGGGGTCGTGGGCGCTGGTCAGCGACTGTCCGACCACCTGGCCGGAGGAGTTATTGTCGAAGGCGGCGGCGGCCGTGCCACCAAGAGTGGAAAGGGGAACTTCCTTGCCGTTCACCAGGGTGAAGGCGAGGCAAACAAGGTGGGTGCCCGTTTCACAAAAATCCTGGTTCAGCGGATCCGGGGTGGCTGTTTCCGTAAAGCCTGAGAGATTGCCAAGGATACCGCTATTCGAACCTCCGAGCGCGCCGAGATCTGTGAACCCATTTGGCTGCCAGAGGACAGCGTGTGACGTCATGTCCCCCGGAAGGCTTGCATAGCCGGCTACGAAGCCCTCCAGGCTTATGGTCTGGGCGAGAGCGAACGGGCCGCCCAGGGGTGTTCCGAGGTTGACCACACTGTAGCTGGGGGATTGGTTTGCGGCTTGCTGGGCTAGCGCCCGGCCCATCGACAGGGGCATCGCGACCAGCAAGGCCACCTGGCAAAATGAGAGAAGTTTTGATTTCATGACAGTTTTCCTCGTGGTTGACAACGTACGCAAAGTTGCACACAACGAGGGCCAAGGCGGTGAGGTTCAAGCCGGCTTTTTGATTTTCTTCAGGCCAAGAATGGAGCGACGGGAACGATACGGTCGCACGGTCACGAAATCCATCGGATGCAAACGAGCTAGGTTCGGGATGACGGTGTTGGCCATCACGGTGTTGGCCATCACGGTGTCGGGCATCACGGTGTTGGGCTACTGGCCGGTGACGACCGGCAGCACCAGGTGGGAGGCCATGCCGGGGGTGCAGAATATCCGTTGTGTCGCGGGAACGTAATCGGTTGCGCCCGCCTGGTAGATGCTGGGCACGAATTTCTGCGGATTGCGGTCGATGACCGGAAACCAGGTGGATTGCACCTGCACCATCAAGCGATGCCCTTTGAGAAAAGCATGGTCGTGATCGCGCAGGGGAATCGGCCATTCTTGAGGTTGATTCGCAATCAGCGGAGAAGGATGCTCGTAGCTGTGAAGATAGCGGCCGCGACGCACCTCCATGGCTATTGGCAGCTGGTATCCGTTCATGGAGTTTGCATAGGAGACGTCGGGCTCAATGGCACTTTTTTGTCCTTTCTCCGGGAAAACATCGATCAGCTTCACAATAAAGTCGGAGTCGGTACCTGAGCTCGAGGCAAACAGATTGGCGGTTATTTCTCCCGTCACCACAACATCATGATCCAACGGCTGGCTGACAAAGGTAAGGACGTCCGGCCGATGATCCACGAAACGCTGGTCGGCCACTTCCCAGAATCGCCACTCCGGCGCCGGATAGGTGGGTGAGACGGGCCGCGCACGGTAGGGCACGGGGTTCGCCGGATCCGAAATGTACTGGCGATACTCGGGTGCGCCGGCTGCCGGAGCATTGAACGAAAGAGTTCCGTCCGCGTGGAGATAAAGGTTGGTGGGCTTTGATTGCTTCGGAGGCCAGTCGGTGTAGGTGTGCCAGGTGTTGGATCCGGACTGGAAGGTGGTCACTTTCCAAGCCGGCTTTTCGCCTTCGCCGTGTAAGTAGTAACGAAAGAATGGGGCTTCGATGTTCTGCCGGAACTCGAGGGCGGTTTTGTGACCGCCGAAGGCGACGGGGCCGATGCTGTCTCCGACGGGTGCTGCCCATCCGCCATGAAACCACGGACCGGCGACCATGAAGTTGGTGTTGTCCGGATCGTGTTGTTGGGCGTGAAGGAATATCTGCCAGGGTCCCCACGGATCCTCCTGATCCCAGAAGCCGGCTACGTTCAGATTGGGGACGGTGGAGCTGTGCAGTTGATTGACCCAGGCTTCCTTTTTCCAGAACTGGTCATAGTCCGGGTGCCGCATGACGTCGTTCCAGTAGGGCAGGGTTCCATGCAGGTATTTGTCATTGAGGTTGGTGAGGGGACCCGCCTTCAAGTACCAGTCGTAGGTGTCATAGGTGTCGAAGTCGAAGTTGGTGTTCTTGTTCTTGTCGGCTTGCTCCATGACCGCATATTCAAAGGTGTAACTCTCCCGCAGTGCTCCGTAACGATGATCGTCATCGTTCATCCATTGATCGACGGGGGAGGCTTGCTCGCTGACGGCCTTGAGCGCGGGATGAGGATGGAGCAGGGTAAGCGCGGCGGTGAGGCCATCGTAAGAGATTCCGTAGATGCCCACCTTACCGTTGTTGTTGGGTACGTTTTTGACGAGCCAGTCGACGGTGTCATAGGCATCGTTGGTTTCGTTGGCCTGCTTTGGGTCGTTTGCGTCGTACTGCGAGGTGAGCAGGAAAACCCCTTCGGATTTGAATCGGCCGCGTAGATTCTGGCGGACAAAGATGTATCCGTCTGCGGCGAGTTCCTTCCAGGCGGAGGGTACCCAGTCTGCACCTTCCTTGGCCGCGTGGGTGTCGAAGTATTCCTGGGTGAGAACACCGTAGGGCGTGCGCGTGAGTAAGATGGGCAGCGGTTGGGTCTGATTGGCTTTGGTGATGACGACGGTCTGCAGGCGCACACCATCGCGCATGGGCACCATGAATTCCTGCACCTGGTAGTTGCTCTTTTGGGTTGTGGGTTGCTGCGCATGAAGAGGGGCGATACACGGGAGCGCGGCGCAGAGGAGAGCCAGGTGCAGAAGGATGCGCATGAAACCTCATGGGCGTGGGTTAATTTGTGCGAGCGAAACAGGGATCATTTATATCAAAGGGTTGTAGCGGATGTAATTGCTAGGAACTTCTTGGGCTTATCGCGCGGATGTTTTCCCCGGCTACGTGATTGTTGTAAACGAAGAGCACGGCTTATGTAGGAAAAGCGTACCTCAGGGGCTGAAGCCCTCATTGGACGCCGCTATTTACGGCACGGCTGAAGCCGCGCCCTTCGTTCGGAGCTTTCTCCAGGTTGAGAAGGGTTGAACTCCATTTAAGTGCCCGTAAAGGCGTGATCCTGTAGAAGTCTTTCCACAGGCTGAGAGCGAGCTCGTTCGGTCTTTTTCCTCTGTTGCCGCTTGGCTAGAGGGCTAAATATGCACATGGAAGAATTCCCGTCGACGAAGGGCACGGCTTCAGCCGTGCCATAAAAGCCGTCTTGATAGTCGGCTTTAGCCGCTGAGGTACGCTTTTCTGCCGTCGGAGCGATAAGCAGATGAATAGGGATACGATTCGGGGACTTCCACCATTCGCGCTCGCACTGGATTCTGATGAATATATTCGCGTCTTGCCTGGAATTCGTCGCTGTCCCGGATACGGTGATCAGTGAATCCGCGTTGCCAAACGGGGAATTTCAAACCCAGCCGATGCGAGAAGCTGCCTTTGATGAATCCAACGACTCGCTCGATTGAAAGGTGTTGGGGAGTTATCAAAAGATGAACGTGATCAGG
>DASRRN010000191.1:0-3727 GCA_035695685.1 Acidobacteriaceae bacterium
CTATGGTTCTTCGCGTCGCCAACACGGTTCCCGTCCGGCACGCTCTTTCCTAGCGGCTCCCGCCGCCGAGTGTCTATCTCTTGTTTCGCCCGCGGAAAGGAACCTTACCATGTTGGATCGCCTGGAACAGATTGAAACCCGTTATGAAGACCTTGGACGCCAGTTAGCCGACCCGCAGCTGGTGACCGACCAGCAAAAATACCATAAGACCGCCAAAGCCCATCGTGACCTGGAAGCGGTGGTGGGAAAGTACCGTGAGCTTAAACAGGCTCAACAGGGAATCGCGGATGCCAAGGGAATGCTGGACGAGAGCGATGCCGAGCTTGCGGCCATGGCTCAGGAAGAACTCACTCGCCTGGAGAGCACGGCGGCCGCCCTGGAAGAAGAGATCAAGGTAATGCTGCTGCCCAAGGATCCCAATGACGAGAAGAACGTCATCCTGGAAATTCGTGCCGGCACCGGTGGGGACGAGGCCTCGCTCTTTGTGGCTGAGATTTTCCGTATGTACTCGCGTTTCGCCGAACAGCATCGCTGGAAGGTAGAGATTCTTTCCCAATCCGAATCCGGGGTTGGGGGGCTAAAAGAAGTGATTGCCATCATTGAGGGCAAACGAGTCTACTCGCAGCTGAAATACGAAAGCGGCGTTCATCGCGTGCAGCGTGTGCCCGCCACCGAGACGCAGGGCCGCGTGCACACCTCGGCCATCACCGTCGCGGTTTTGCCTGAGGCCGAAGAGGTCGACGTGAAGATCGAGGCAAAAGACATTCGCATTGATACGTTTTGTTCCTCCGGGCCCGGCGGACAGTCGGTTAACACTACCTACTCTGCTGTACGTATCACTCATCTTCCTACCAATACGGTGGTGAGTTGCCAGGACGAAAAATCGCAGATCAAAAACCGTGAGAAGGCGATGCGCGTGCTGCGCGCCCGGCTCTATGAAGTCGAAATGGAAAAGCAGCAGGAAGCATTGGCCAAAGAGCGCAAGCAGCAGGTAGGAAGCGGCGATCGCAGCGAAAAGATCCGCACCTATAATTTTCCCCAGAACCGGCTCACCGACCATCGCATCGGGCTGACCAACCACCAGCTGGCGGAAGTGATGGAAGGCAGGCTCCAGCCGACCATCGACGCCCTCACTGCACACTATCAGGCCGAGCGGCTCAAGGCTGAAACAGCCACTGTGGCGTAAAGTGCCGGCCTGCGCCGGTGACGTGCTGCAGGACGCCCGAGATCGGTTGGCGTCCGTCTCCCAATATCCTCGACGTGACGCCGAGCTGATTCTGGCGCATATATTGGGCTGCGATCAAATCGCTTTGCTCACTCATCCCGAGCGCCTGCTCTCTCCGGAGGAAGCAGATCAATTTGAGGATTTGCTCCGGCGCCGCCTGGCGCGGGAGCCGGTGCAATACCTGATTGGTACGCAGGAGTTTTTTTGCCTGCTCTTCGAAGTCTCGCCCGATGTCCTGATCCCGCGGCCCGAAACGGAGCACTTGGTAGAAGCAGTGCTGGAGCACTTCGGGCGTGAAGCTGACGCGCGCATCATCGACGTCGGTACCGGCTCCGGCGCCATCGCGGTGACGCTTGCCCATCTTCTGCCGCGGTCCCGGGTAACGGCGTTGGATATCTCCTGCACGGCGCTCGCGGTCGCGGGCCGCAATGCGCAGCGCCATGGAGTAATGGACCGGGTGACGTTGTTGCAATCGGATCTGTTGGCATCCGTCGCCAGTAGAGAGTTTGACGTCGTCGTATCGAATCCCCCCTATATTGCTCAAGGAGAAGTGTTGGAGCCGCAGGTATCCGGCTACGAACCCCACTCCGCGCTCTACGCCGGGCCAACCGGCCTGGAAATTTATGAGCGCCTGATTCCGCAGGCGCGCAGGGTGCTCAAAGCCCGCGGTTGGTTGATCCTCGAGATCGGTTACGGACAACGCCCCGCACTTCTGAAGCTCCTGAAGGATTGGACCGTTGTAACCGTACGCGACGACCTGCGGGGAATCCCGCGCGTGATTCTGGCGCAAGCACCCTAAAAGTTGATAATGGGAGATACGAGGGATCTATGGCTACGATAACCGAGCTTCCAAAAACATCTCTAACTTTCGAACAGAAACTCGATCGACTGGCGCAAGTCGCAGTGAATGTGGGCCTGGGCCTGGAGCGCGGACAAGAGCTGGTCATGACGGCGACGCTCGACGCCTTGCCGCTGGCCCGCTTGATCACCGAGCAGGCGTACAAGGCTGGAGCTTCACTCGTAACCACATTGTTCACGGACGAACAGTCGACCCTGTTGCGCTATCGTTACGCCGATGATGCCGGCTTCGACACAGCGGCCGGGTGGCTCTTCGAGGGAATGGCACAGGCATTCCGTAGCGGGGCGGCGCGGCTTGCGATCGCCGGTGGAAATCCCTCTCTGCTGTCGAAGGAAGATCCGGAAAAAGTAGGGCGGGCTAACCGCGCTGTGTCGAAGGCCTATCGTCCCGCGATTGAGCTGATTACGCGGCATGACATTAACTGGACCATTGTTGCCTCCGCCACTCCGGCATGGGCGGCCGCGGTATTTCCTGATCTGCCACCCGATCAGGCGATTACCAGGCTGTGGGATGCGATCTTTGCCGCATCGCGTGTGGACCTGGATGATCCCATTGCGCGTTGGAAACAGCACGACGCGGGACTGCATCGCCGCGCGGACCTGATGAACCAGAAGCGTTACGCTTCACTTCACTTTCGCGGTCCGGGAACCGATCTGCACGTAGGCCTGGCAGACGATCATCTCTGGATGGGCGGAGGCACACAAGCCGGTACCGGCGCGTATTGCATTCCCAACATGCCGACAGAAGAGGTGTTTACCACGCCGCACAAAGATCGCGTAGAGGGCACGGTGACCAGCACCAAACCACTCTCTCACCAGGGGACGCTCATTGAGAAGATCGCAGTGCGTTTCGAGGGAGGCCGCGTGGTGGATGCGAAGGCTTCACGAGGACAGGAGGTGCTGCAGCGCATGATCGATACCGACGACGGCGCACGTCGCCTGGGAGAGGTGGCCTTGGTGCCGCATTCCTCTCCTATCGCTAGTAGCGGGCTGCTCTTTCTGAACACGCTGTTCGACGAAAATGCGGCTAGCCACATTGCGTTGGGTCAGGCCTACAGCACATGTTTGAAAAATGGTGACCGGCTCACGCCCGAAGAGCTGGCTGCCAGGGGTGCAAACGAGAGCCTGATCCACGTCGATTGGATGATCGGATCCAGTGCAATGGATCTGGACGGCATCACCGCAACGGGCAATGTAGAGCCGCTGATGCGCAAAGGCGAGTGGGTTTAGAAAAAGAAACCGCAGATCCCTCCACTTCGTCCCTGCCACAACTGACGGGTGCCCCACATCTCGCTGGTTTTTCGCGAGATGTGGGATGCCACCGCGATAACCCCCAAGCTTTTCGATCCCAATGAGCACTTAGGGTCAAAGATCGCGGTATCCCACATCTCGCGAAAAACCAGCGAGATGTGGGGCACCCGTCAGTTGTGCAGGGACGAAGTGGAGAGATTCGCGGTTCTCTAGCTTACAGCTCCAGCTCAGGCTTCGACGGTCCGCCCCGCGACCTCAAACAGCAGCCGATTCTTCAACGGATCGGCATCGACGCGGATGTGATCGCCGTGAAGCACCTCGCCGTCCAGAATCTTGATGGCCAGAGGATCCTGGATCAAGCGCTGGATGGCTCTCTTCAATGGACGCGCTCCA
>DASRRN010000192.1:0-12455 GCA_035695685.1 Acidobacteriaceae bacterium
CTTGGATTTTGCAAAACTTCGAACGCCAGCTACGCGAGCGGTGATCAGTTCTAACGTATGGCACGGCTTCAGCCGTGCCGTACAAGAATCGAAAAGATGAGGGCTTTAGAGGGTGTGTGAGAACTACTTTTGAAGGGTACGGCCTTCAGGCCGTACGTTTAGCAGTCAAGGTGAATCGGCTAAAGCCCGTCCTATGTTGGGTAGTTAACGTACGGGCTGAACAGGCTGCGGAAAAAGGTCGAACAGGGGGCGAAACCCCTCCCCTCAACGGCTAAAGCCGAACAGATTTTCAATCACTTACGGACCGCCTGAAGGCCGTCCCCTTCAAAGAATTCGGTTTTTCCGCAGCCTGTGAAGCCCGCACCCTTCAAAACGGGAGTTCTCACACACCCTCTTTAGCCCGTGAGGTACGCTTTTTTTATCATTCCTTGCACTCAGTCGCTTGGAAGTGGCAGCAAAAACCGTATCTCAGCAGCTAAAGCCGCGCATATCCGAGGAATTTACGGCACGGCTGAAGCCGTGCCCTTCGTTCGAACTTCCACAGGAAGCACACGTACGCTGGGGCAAACGTGGGGGACCCCTCCGATTACGTCTGAGTTCGCTTTATAGCTTGAAGAGTTCGCGCAGGCGGCGAGTCTGCGCGCGGCTGACCGGAATCTCTGTCTGCTTGCGATCATCCATACGCAGCTGGTAGCTGCTCTTGAACCAGGGAACGACTTCCTTTATGTGATTGATGTTCACCACGAAAGAGCGATGGGCTCTCCAGAAAACCGAGGGATCGAGCAGTTCAAGCAACTCTTCGATCGTCCGGCACTTGGAGTGACCTTCGAGAGTGGGCGTCACAACGGAGATGACACCTTCTTCAATCGCAGCGAAGCAGACGTCCTTCTGGTCAACCAGGAAGAGCCGGTTATGTGCCTGCAGAATAATCTTGCCGCTACGTGGGCGGACGCCTGCCTGTTGCTGTTCAATCAGACGGAGTAGCGCATCGAGCCGCTCATCCGATGGCTTGACGCCGGGCAAAGCACCGTTCTCCGGCGATGGCTCCTGTTCCAGCTGATGCGCCTCCTGCAAGCGCTGGCGAGCCCGTTCCAAGGCCTGCAAAACCCGTGCACGGTCAAATGGCTTGAGCAGGTAATCGATGGCGTTGACGTCAAAGGCACGCACCGCATACTGGTCGAAAGCGGTGGCAAAGATGATTTGCGGCATGCGGTCGGCGTCGTCTCGCTCCAGCAGTTTCTTGAGCACGGCAAAACCGTCAAGGCCCGGCATCTGCACATCCAGAAACACCACATCCGGATGGTGAGTGCGAATAAGATGGACGGCCTCGATGCCGTTCTGGCCCTGGGCGACGACCTCGACTCCTCCCGCGGAATCCAGAAGGTATTTGAGCTCCTCGCGCGCAAGCCGTTCATCATCGACGATCAGCGCAGTCATCGGCATGTTATCGGAGCTCTTCGTAGCGATTATGAGTATAGGGAGCGGGGGAAACCCCGGTCAATGCGGACTGGATCAGGATTGGAAGGCACGGAGGCGGGAGGGCATGTTATCCGCAGCCAGGCTATGGCCGCAGTAGACGCAGTAGAGATCAGTAATGCGCACGCCGCGGTAGCAGTTGCCGCAGGCCGCAGAGACCTGGTAGGCGCACTGGGGGCAGAAATGAAACTCGGTGTGAATGCTGGTGCCACAAGAGGGGCAGCGCGCAACCACCGGCTGGCGAAGCAGAAAGTAAAGCACCAATCCTATGCCACCCTGCATAGCCAGACAGATCACGACCCACAGGCGTGTGCTCATGTTGCGGCGGGGCGCATCGCGGCTTACGTAACCAACCATCAGCACATATAAAGCGGCCAACGAGCTCCAGGAGAGGGCGAAGTAGAAACGAACGCCAAGAGGAGCGGCGATGGGGCGAAAGTGGAGAGCGACCCGATAAGCCGGCAGGATCACCCAGTACAGGTACTGCATGAAGACGAAGACCACGGTAGCCGCGGCGATCGACCATCGCGGGATGAGCTTAACCTCCTCGGTAAGGGCGGAGGCCGCTTCAGCGTTGTGTATCTGTTTGGTCATTTCTCAGTGGGAGGAAAGGTCTCAAAACCGCGCCGATCATGCTGCACGTTATGTTTTCCCTTCCAGACAGCGATGAGCGCCGCCAGCATAGCAAGAAAAAGCAAGGTAATGAGAAAAGTGATCTGGGTAGGCAGATCGAAAAGAGGTTCCTCGCCCAGCAGCTCTTCCACCCCGGTCCAGACGGCCGGCCCAAGCAACACAAGCATGGAGACAAAACCGAGAATAACAAAGCCTAAATTCCGGCGTTGCCGCGTGCGCTGCTCCTGGGTGGAGATAACGGCATCGCGAACCGCGCGACGGGTCTTTTGTGCCAGCACCAGGTTGGCCTCGCAATCGGGCCAGGCAATCGAACGCGCAGCGTCTGCGGGGCGCCGATTCGCGCCCCCGGTTGGGGTAACATTCATCGCGCCACTCCCTCCGGGACGGAATTCACCGCTGCAGTAATGCGAGGCTTGAGTGCCGAGAGGCCGCGGTAGAGTCGCGATTTCACCGTGGAAAGCGGGGAACGTGTGACCTGTGCGATCTCTTCGAGCGAAAGCTCTTCATGGAAGCGCAGGACGAGCACTTCACGGTGCAACGGCTCGAGCGTCAGCAAAGCTTCGGCGACTCGCTGCCCATTCTCATTGGTCTGGTACATCTCGAAAGGAGATGGCCCATCGGCGGCCACATCGAAGGAGCGGCCGTCCTCGCCCGCTTCGCGCATCGCCTCCAAACTACTCATCGTGCGCTTGCGTCGCACATCGATCACCAGGTTGCGCGCGATGGTGAACAGCCAGGTATCGAAGCGGGACTTGCCGTTAAATTGGTCGCCGCGCTTCAAAACGCGCATCCATGTTTCCTGAAAAATATCTTCCGCCGTCTCCCGGTTTCCGGTGAGGTAGAGCAGGTAGCGCAGCAGGCGATGCTGATACTGCACGATCAGCTGATCGAGTAGCTCCGGATCGTGGCGCTTGAGTCCCTGGGCAACGATGATGTTTTCGTTGCACTGTTGGTCCACGACGGTAATCGAAGCTGCACGCATGTCATCCTCAGAGACGTGGGCAATGTCTCCAAAGACCCTCCCGGCGACTACTTTTTTGAGCTTGTTGGCAAGCACCGCAGTTCTCCGGGACGACCCAAGTGCATACAAGGATATAGGAATTAGCTCCGTGAAACCACTCGGATGCACCAGAGTCTAAACTTGCCAGTATGGAGATTTTGTTCGGCCTGCACCCTGTTGAGGAGGCTTTGCGTTCCGGGACGCGAAAGTTCGATCACATTTGCATCGCCCGCGAACGACAGGATATACGCCTCGAGAAGCTGATCCAGGCCTGCCGGGACGCGGGGGTGAAGCTGCGCCTGGATACCCGCGACCAGCTCACCAAACTGGCACGGAGTGAGGCTCACCAGGGGGTAGTGGCGATCGTCCGGGCGCGGCAGTTCCTGGACGTGGACGACCTGCTTCAGGACGCCAAGCAAAACCGCCTACTGCTGGCTCTGGACGGGGTGGAAGACCCGCAGAACCTGGGTGCGTTGCTGCGCACGGCTGAGGGTGCGGGCGTGGATGGGGTAGTGGTCACGGAACGGCGGTCGGCTCCCCTCAGCCCGGTGGCCGTCAAAGCCTCGGCCGGAGCGGCCGAGCACGTGAAGATCGCCCGGGTGGTGAACCTGGTGCGCACGCTGGAAGAGTTGAAGCAGCGCAACCTGTGGATCATCGGCCTGGACGAGCGCGGAACCACGGACTATGACCAGTTCGATTTTTCCGTCGGTTGCGTTCTGGTGCTGGGCCGTGAAGGCGCAGGGCTGCATGACCTGGTCCGGCGCACCTGCGATCACCTGCTGCGGATACCAATGGCCGGTCGAGTGGCCTCGCTAAACGTCAGCGCCGCCGGCGCCGTGGTGCTCTACGAGGCCGCGCGGCAGCGCCGCCATGCCGCAACCGGGGTCAACGCCATGCCATCCACCGCGCGGGCTAAGATGCAGAAGGGTTTGGGTTCATGATGTATTTGTGGTTTGCAGCCGTCACGGCGGCGCTGGTTTCCGCAGCCGGGGCGCAACAGGTGTCTCCGCCAGCCGAAGTACCCGCCGAACATCCCGGCACAGTGATTTTCTCTCGCTCTGTAGAAGACACCGCCACCCCGGCAAAGCCAGCTGCCGGGCCGGCGGTGACTCCGCCGAGCGACGTGGAACGGCAGGCAATCACCTTCCTTTCATACGATCTTGATGTCCATTTGCACGCCCGGGAGCACGCGATGGCCGTGCGTGCGCGCATTTTGGTGCGCAACGACTCCGGTAGCCCGCTGGACCGGCTCGTTTTGCAGGTTTCTTCCAGTTTGCGGTGGACCGGCGTCCGCGTAGCCGATGCGCCGGCTACTTTCCAACAGCAACTGGTCAACAGTGATATCGACCATACCGGGGCGCTGCGCGAGGCGATTATCCCGTTGGCTCATCCTCTTGCTCCGCGACAGAACGTGGCCGTCGACCTTACCTACGAAGGGACTGCCGCACTTTCCGCGACCCGGCTGGAGCAAATCGGCACCCCGGCGGAGGTCGCGGAAGCGTCTGACTGGGACCGAATCTCCGACGAATTCATTGGGCTCAGAGGCTTCGGAAACGTGGCTTGGTACCCCATCGCCTCGGTCCCGGTGGCCTTGGGAGACGGGGCCAAGTTCTTCACCGAGGCGGCGGCTGAGCGGCAACGTCAAAGCCAGGCGACCGTGACCATGCGAGTGACGGAGGAGTTTTTTGGGGAAGCCCCGAATCTGGCCGTGTTGGACGGAGAACCCGTGACTGTGACTCCCACTTCCCTGCCGACGGCTGCCTCAGTACCCGGCATTGTGACTTGCACGCTCCCACCGACCCGGTTGGGATTCGCCTCACCTAGTTTGTTCCTGGTCACTCGTACCCCGCAGGAAGGCAATGGAGTGAAGGTCTTCGCGCGCACGGACGATGTCACGAATGCGCAGGCCTATATGTTCGCGGCTACCATCGTGGCACCCCTGATCAATCGCTGGCTAGGCACTGAGCCCCGAGGCGTGCTTAACATTGTCGACCTGCCGGAGCGGGGGGATTCTCCTTTCGAAGATGGCAATGTGTTGTTCACGGATGTACGGGATACGGAGCCAGATAAACTTGCCGCCGTTCTCATCCATTCGCTGACTCACCTCTATTTTCGTTCCCCTTACGCCTGGCTACAGGAAGGAGTGCCGTCGTTCATGGGGTCGTTGTGGTTGGAGCAAAGTCGCGGCCGGGATATTGCCATTCAACAATTGGACAACTCCCGCGGAGCGCTCTCATTGGCGGAACCGGGCGACACTGCCTCGGCGACCACTGCCTCGGCGACTATCGATCGTCAGGCTCTGCTGGTGGCGAGAGACCCCGTCTACTACCGTACCAAGGCGACCTACGTTCTTTGGATGCTGCGGGATCTGGCTGGAAGTGAAGCACTGGCGCGTGCCCTGCGAAGCTATCAGCCCGGGTCAGATACTGCCGGAAACGGCTTTGAGCAGGTGCTTGAGCGGGCCAGCGGCAAAGATCTGAAGTGGTTCTTCGAGGACTGGGTCTACCACGATCGTGGCCTGCCTGACCTTTCCATTGCGGGAGTCTACCCCAACAAGGCCAGCGTGCCCGGGTCCTATATCGTAGCGGTGGATGTATCGAACAGCGGCACCGCTGAGGCACAGGTTCCGGTGTCTGTTTCCTCCGGCACAACCACGGTTACGGAAATGCTACGGATCCCGGCAAAATCAAGAATAAGCCACCGCTTTGTGCTCCAGGGGAAGCCGGCGGAAGTCGCGGTGAATGATGGCACGGTTCCTGAAGTCGAGGCCAGTGTCCACCGCCAGACCCTTTCCATGCCGGCAGCGCCGGAATAGAGTCCGCGAAAGAAACTGCTTTTAATTTTCGACTTCCTCTCGCGCCGTTTTTACTTCAGGGTGCTCAAGCGTACCGGTAATTGCGACGGCGTCCGCGGCCGATCCTCCTCGCAGGTCGATTTCACGACCGAAGGAGATTGTGCCCGACAACGGAATCGCATCTTTACCGCGGGCCAGCAGGCTATGCGTGATTTTGATAGTGCTGTCTGCAATGGTGGCGTCGGCGCTCCATTGATCGAAGTGAACGAAAGGCTGGGCGGTAACCGGCAGCGGAGCTTCCGCAGCTAAGCCCCCTTTGGTCCAGTTCCAGTGCAACGTACCCGTGGCAGATCGCGCCAGATCCTGAGCGTCGAAGCCCGACATCCGCAGTTGGGCGGACAAATTGGCCACGCCGCTGCCCCACCGCTCTTCGAATATAGTAGCCAGCGCGCTGGGCGCGGCGTTGGTAATCTGTGCATCCAGCTGATAGTCAGGCTGACTACCGGAGGCATCCACCACGCCGGCGAGATGCATGGTTCCGTTGGCAACGAGGCCGTTTAGCGACCGTATTCTGATCGAATTTCCGCTAATATCGATCGCGCCAACTGCGTCGCGCACCACTAGCTTGCCGGTTGAGAGTTCGCCGATCTGGACGGTCCCGGAGAGATCGGGCCATTTCACCGAATGGCGATCGATACGATTGATTAGCTCGCGTAGCAGTTCACCGCCCTCGCTGCTGCCCAGTAACGTAGACTGCAGCGCGCCCAGGTCCAGGGCCGGGGTGATGAGCGAGAAGTGCGCCACACATGGAACGCTCCCAGTGCACAGCGTCGGGTACTCCAGGGTTCCCTGGGCCTCCAGCTTGCCGTAGCTGATGGACGCATTTGTCCATGCAATCTGCATAGGGTTGAGGACTCCCTGCGCCGAAGCAATCCGGAGCGGCTGGGACAAATACGACGTAGTCAGTTCTGCATTCCTGATGGCAATGCTGCCTTCCGCGGTCGATGAGGCGATAGGGTTATCGGAGTCTGGAACGGGCTGCAACCATTTGCCACGCACGTCCAGGTCCAGAGCGGCGGTCCCTCCGCCGCCGAGTGCAATCGAACTGGCGCCCGCAGAAGGAAGCAACGAGCTGTGGGCGCCGAGCAACCCGAAGGACTTATTGAAAGCCTGCAGCCGGGCCAGGCTGGTCGCCCCGCTGAAGTGGAGGTCGAACCCGGCAGGCGTGAATCGACCATCCACGATCACTGGGACCGGCGCGCCCAACGACAACCGCACCGGCTGCAGCAGTAACGCAGGGGATCCGGCATTGCCCGCCTCCGTGCTATCGCACTTCAGTCGTACCGGGGCGAACAGGAATGGCCGGCTGGCGTCAGGCGGTGTCAAGCTCAATGAAGCCAGCCCTACTTCCCCCGAGATCAAAGGCTGGCGTTCGCTTTGCGATGTGTAGTGAAAATGCCCATTAACGGCGCCGGCGGCCTGCACTCCTCCGCCCAGGCCATTTCGCACTTCCTGCAACCCGGCCAGCACCGCGGCAGCGGGAACGCGGTTAATCCCCAACGTGAGGTTAGCCAGGGGCACAGTTTGCCCATCTTGTACCGAGCCGGTGAGTAAGAGCGCCCCATCACCCACAGGGGAAGCACAGGAAATATCTTCCAGCGATCTCGATTCCTTCCGGAACGAGGCCTGGCAAGAGGTAGCAACATCCATCGGGCGGGCTGGAGAAAACTCCGAGCGATGGAGTCCGGCGACCTTCAGGGTAGCGTTGATCTGTGCAAGCTCGGCGGTCCCGTCAACCCGGGCTTCGACCTCGAGACCGCCGCGCCAGTCTATATCCCGGCCCAGGATAAGCCGGCTCAACTGGCCCAGGGGAACCCCGGTCCACTCCACCTTAAGGTTCAACGGCATCTTGCCCAACAAGGCTGCCCGATGCAGCGTACCGTCGATGCGCAGCACGCCGGTGTCGGCAAGGGCGAGATCGAGATCTGTGCGCACCGGTTGCGCTTTAAAGTGCACCTCCCAATCATTTCCGGGAGCTAATGAAATGGAGAGGTCGGAATTCAGGAAGGAGAGGGGCTTCTTCTCGTTGCCTTGTTTGAAATTGATGCGCGCGTTTTCCGCCTCGATGTAGGGGAAACGCGGCGTGCCGCCGGCATAACGCTGGCCCGTCGGGGCATTTGGTATGTGCGCTGCCTGGACCAGGATCGAAGCCAGGTTCCAACCTCCATTGGGCTCGCGGACAAGATTCAAACTAGCGTCGTCGAAATGGATCCGGGAGACTTCAAGCCGTCCCCGCCACAAAGACAGGAGTCGCATGTAAGCCACCACGCTGCCGGAGTGAAGGATGGGCTCGGAGCCGAATTGAGGATCTTCTTCAACCGAAAAATCGGAGAACTCAAAACCGGGGAGGGGCAGCAAGCGCAGCTTGACGGAAGAGATATGGACCGGCCGGCCTATGCTGCGGCCGATGCCGTCGGCAATCCTGTGCTTATAGCGGTTGATGTTCACCAGCGGCGGCAGCACGAAGGCCACCACCAGCAACGTGGCTGCCAGGAGAATCCAGCGCCGTGGCGAAGGACGTTTCTCTTCGCCGCCCATCCTAACGGACCAGATGCAACGTTCGGCGCCACCGGGTTTGATCGAAGAAGTGAAGGACCACGTGGGTATAGAACGAAAGCTTGTCGCCCAAGCCTACTTTTTCATACTCATTGTCGGGCTCGATAAACGACCAGTAGACGAACAGCGGGCGGCCGACGATATTGGCTCGCGGCACGAAGCCCCAATAGCGGCCATCGAGGCTGACGGTGCGGTTGTCTCCCATGGCAAAATAACGGCCCGGGGGCACCACGAGATCCTCGCCCTGAATGTAGTTGGGGAGATCGGCGGCCCAGGTTGGGGTCACGTCCCCGCTTTGCGTTGGGGGCACGGCGGGAAAGTCATCGCGGTACGGAAAGTAGTTGCCGTAATCGGGCATGGCTGCCTGCGGCTCGTGTTGCCGCTGTCCATTGAGGAAAACCACGCCGTTGCGCAGGTGGATTCGGTCGCCAGGGATGCCGATCACACGTTTCACCAGGTACAGGTCGGGCTCGCCCGGCTTGAAGAAAACGATGATGTCGCCGCGACGGACATTGCGGTAGTAGACGAACGGAGCCCACGCGGTGCGCGGGGCCAGCGTAATCCGATCGACGAGCACATGGTCGCCGACCAGCAGAGTCTTTTCCATGGAGGACGACGGGATTTCGAAGTTCTGAAAAATAAAGGTCAGCGCAAAGAGGCCAATCACCAACACTGTACAGATGGAAGCAAATGCTTCCAGCGGCGTCTCTTCCCTCACCTGCTCGGTTTTGATCTCAGTTTCCGTGGCTTCCATACTAATGGCCAATCGCCCTCACTCAGTGAATGACCCGGAACATGCGGCTCCATCGTGCGAAGTCCATCACGGCGTCGAGCGGGCTCTTCTCGTGTCCGAGTCTATCATCCGGCAGCGTATTGGTATCGGTAGCTGAAGGCTCGTGCAGGGAGAAGTAAATGAAGAAGGGCAAACCCACGACATTCGCGCGCGGAACAAACCCCCAGTACCGGCTATCGCGGCTGTGGTTGCGATTGTCGCCCAGCACGAAATATTTGCCCGCGGGCACCACCAATTCGCCATTCTGGACATCCTTGCGCATTTGCATCCACCAATGCGTATCTACCCCCGGGTCGGTGTAGAGCTTGGCGGGAAACTGATCCCGGAAGTTATCTTGATACGCACCTTCAAAGATTGCGAACGGCTCGCTCTGCTTCTGCCCGTTGACGCAGACCACGCCATTCTGCAGGCGAATGTGGTCGCCAGGAACGCCGACCACCCGCTTGACAACATGATCCGACGGATCCAGCGGGAAGTGGAATACGATCACGTCGCCGCGCGCCACCTGCTCATAAGGTAGAAGCCAATGCCAGGCTCCCGCTGTCCCATAAACGGCCTTATTCACTAACAGAAAGTCGCCTACCAACAGAGTCCGCTCCATGGATTCGGAGGGAATGCGAAAGGGCTGCACCACGAAGGTAAGCACAAAGAGCGCAATGACAATGATGGATAACAGCGAGCGAAAGGTGTCGAGCAGGTTGGGGAATACGAGATGGGCGTGGCTGTGGTGCCCCGCGTCGCGCGCGATCGCAGCCGTTACTGTCGCGGTGGCGACTGGTTCCTCCGTCGTCACGCGGAAGAACTCCGCTGATGGTTGCCGGGTCAAGAACCGTTACCTTTCGCCACCGGTTCGGCTGCAGGACCCTGCTTCCTGAGCTTCTCAAAAGCCCGGCGGGCCGCCTCCTGCTCGGCGCGTTTCTTGGTAGTTCCAACTCCGCGGGCGAGTGCTTTGGGGCCGCTTCCCTCCGCTACTCTCACTTCTACCAGAAAGCGCTTGCGATGATCCGGCCCACTTTCCGCCTTGAGAACATAATCCGGCGGCCCCGTCTTCTTGGCTTGCAGCAATTCTTGCAACGCTGTTTTGTGATCTCCCAGCGAGACGCCGAGATCGAGCGCATGGCGTAAGTCGGTAACGTAGGGCGCGACCACGTGCTCGTTCACGAAGCCTTCTACCGGAGCCAGACCACCGTCCAGGTAAAGCGCGGCGATGATGGCCTCAACGCAGTTTGCCAGCAAGGTGGACTTTTTCCGGCCTCCGCCCCGCTCCTCTCCTCGTCCCAGCCGCAGATAGCTTCCGAGATCCAGCACAGACGCTACTTGCGCCAGATGACGGCGGCTCACCAGGCTGGCGCGGAGGCGGGTCCACTCTCCTTCATGAAGATCGGGGAAACGGCGGAAAAGGATCTCTGCGACGACCAGGCCCAGAACCGCGTCTCCCAGAAACTCCAGTTGCTCATTGTCTTCTTCGCGCGAAGAATTGCCCACCGCCTGACGGCCTTCGAGGGTTTGCTCGTAAGCAAGCGAACTATGGGTAAGCGCCTTCACCAGCAATTGCTGCTCGCGGAAGGTGTGGCCCAGTGCTGCCTGTAGCGTGTTGGGAGCCGACTGTGACATCAACCTGGTTGCCCTGTCTCCTACTCTATTGCATTAGCGGAAGAGATCGCGGGCCGATAACACGATAGGGGCAGAAGGCGTTAATGGGGTTGAGGGTCTGGAGCCGAATCATCGTCGCGCGCCGGCTCGCTGTGCACCTGCTGGGGTACTGCATATGGTTGTTTCAGACCTTTCTCTGCCGCCAGCCTGGTGTCCGCCTGGCCGTCGCGCACGGTAAGCGCGGCGCGGTACTCGCTGACCGCTTGATCACGCTGAGACTGTATGTCGTAGATGCGTCCAAGATAAATGTGCGACCAGGCCAGCATACGAGGATCCTTGGAGAGCCGGATGGTCTCTTCGAAGTCGTGCTGGGCTCCCGGGACATCGCGATGCATAATAGCCACCCGCGCCAGGATGAAGTTCGCCCTTGCCGGATCGCCGGATTTGTCGGTGACCGACTTTTGCGCCAGAGCGCCGGCCCCATCCGTGTCGCCCTTCATCAATTTCATCTCTGCGAGGTCAAGACCCCTCAGTTCTCGCGGCGAGCGATGAACTACATCGGAGGAGCTTTCCTGGTTAAAGGTAATGCTCTTCACCCGGCTTAGTTGCTGGCTCACATCCATGCCGTAGACCATCTCACCAATACTTTCCTTAAAGCTCTGCGGCTGTCTTTCGAAAGCAGCGAAGGCGTTATAGAAGTACTCCGTCAGCACATAACCGTCTGCCATGGACTGCTGTACCGCACGGCGGCGGACGGCTTCGGCTGCCTCGACCGACGCGTTGTGCTGGTGGGTGGCCGCTTCCAGATCGCTGCGCCGGGTATCGGCAGCAATTTTGTAGATGGTGACTCCGGTATCCATGGTTCGAGCCTCGACCGCCCGGATCATGCATTCCACCACGAGGGCCACAATGTCGCTGCGATAGGTGTAATCGAGAGGCGCGTCCTTAACTGTCTTTAGAAAGGGCAGAAGCCTGTCGAGGACGGTAGCACGCGCGTACAGCAAAGGTTCGATCTGGTAATGGAGGTAAGCATGGCGAACGTCCCGCATGTGGATGGTTCCTTGGACGGGGGAGGCCACCACTACATAATCCGCTCCGTAGACCCGGGCGTTCGTCTGTGCGGGGTCGAGCAGCGGCTCGATCACCACCAGAAAACGCCGCCCGCTGGTGACGCCGGCCGGCGTTTTGAGGTAGATGCCGGTGTCGTCAATCATCTTGGTCAGCGAGTCGTGGAGCTGGCTGAGCTGCCTGTCATATTGCGGGCGGACCTTGAGCCAGATCAGGTGCAGATCGACGAGCTGGCTAAAGCGGCGTAGTAAGGGCAGTATGTTTTCTACCCCGCTCGCATCAGGGGGCATGTCCGCGCCTTCGGCGCTCGGGGTGAGCTCAGGGGGCGGCGTGACGTAGAGCGCAAGCGAAATGTACTGAGCCAGATCGGATCCGGTATCAGAAAGCCGATGCTGTTCGATGAACGTGCAAATCTTTTCATGCGCATCGCGCGCATCAGCTGACGCCTGGAGCGCCTGGTTGACCTGCTCTCGAACCTCCTG
>DASRRN010000193.1:0-2466 GCA_035695685.1 Acidobacteriaceae bacterium
TTTACACGCCGCGCGGAACGCCATCGGCCTTGCAGAAGCGCCATGCCCGAGTCTCATGCTGCTTTCTTCACAAAACCGCCAACTCCGTCTTACTCGAAGCCGTGCCCGAAATTCGCTACTTACTCCACGGGCTGCTAGGGGCCGACGATTTCGTGGGAGTTTTGAAGAAAAACATTCCAAACGAGTTGAGAAGAGATTTGGCTCGGTTTTTGAGCTACCCGAGATTGAGGTGGGCTTTGCCCTTTCCGCGGACTGGATGCGCCCTGCGCGCCGCATCAACCCTGATTCCTTCCCGGCCCTGAAGTCAATTCCTTCCTCTGGGGCGTGGCCCCAAATGAACGCCGGCTCCAGGTTATTGGAGTCTTAGTTCCATCCCTTTGCCGTCGTCAGGCACATTGACAAAGACGCCCTGGGGAAGATTCTCCAACGCGAGCGATGTGCTGGAACCGGGACCTGCACTGTTGGCTTTGATCAGGACTTTGTTTTCCTTTGGCGCCCATCCAAAAACCTCAACGCGAATCTGCTTCCACCAGGCTGCGTAGGACCCTTGATGCGCGCCCATCGATAGCTCAAGTCCATCGGGAGTGACTTTGCAACTGAAGTGCATGCGCAGAGAGTCACCGCGCTCGAAAGCGTAGGATTTGCCGTCATCCAGATACAGATCTCCACTGCACGCGTTGCCTGCGTAAACCCGCAGGGTCAGCGGACCATCTGGTATCTCGCTTGTGCTTTGCACCAGAGGTTCCATGGGCAGAATTGACCCGGCGCGGATGAAGACGGGGAGCGAAGCCGATTCCGGCTGCACCTGGATGGAGAATGGCGGGGGGCTCACAACCAGCAACGAAGTGTCTGCAGCGGAGGCAGGTGGCGTCACCTTCGCTCCGGTCCAGTAGTTGTACCAATTGTGCGAAGGAAATTCGACTGTGTAGGCATCTGGCTCGTCCGGATACGGAGAAGGGGCGATCAGAAGATCGGGGCCGAGCATGAATTCGGCTGCTGCGCCGGGATCGACATCGATGGGATGCCCATCCGCCATCGCGTCGGGAAATTCAAGAAACAGCGGCCGCAACATCGGGAGACCGGTTCGCGAACTCTCCTCCGCGAGCTGGTAGAGATAAGGCATCAGGCGATAGCGCTCCTCTATATAGCGCCGCCGGATCGCCTCCTGCTCTGGACCTCCGATCCATGGCTCCTGGTCTCCGGTACCCTTCTCGCTGTGATCGCGGTCGATCGGCTGGAATGCCGCCACCTCCAGCCATTTGGTAAGCAGCTCGGCGCTCGCCGTTCCCGCAAAGCCGCCAACGTCGGCGCCGCTCAACCCGAAGCCGCTCAGCCCCAGGTTTTTAAGCATGGGCGTAGTCATGCGCAGATGATTCCAGGTGCTGCTGTTGTCACCGGTCCACGTCGCCCCATACCTCTGGCCACCCGCATAGGAGGCGCGAGTAAGCACCATCGGCCGCAGATCGGGATTGAGCTTCCTCAGTCCCTCAAAGGTCGCGCGCGCATTCTGCATTCCGTAGACGTTGTGTATCTCTGCATGGGTCGCGCTGCGCTTCAAGAAACCTGGCTCGTCGATCCGATGAACGACATCCAGAGGCATGGTGCCTGAGACCGTGCGGAAGACGGAAGGCTCGTTCATGTCGTCCCAGAAACCGGAAACGCCCGCACGGTAGAAATCCCGGTACAAGGCGCCAAACCAAGCGCGCGTTTGCTGCCGGGTAAAGTCTGGAAAGACACTCGGACCGGGCCATACCTCACCAACGTAGACCGAGCCATTGGGATTTTTGACGAATTGATCGGCGGCAATGCCACTATCGTAGGGCTCATATTTCTGATGGGGCGCATCGGCGATATGAAGATCAGTGATGGTTACCACATGAAAGTCTTCTGCTTTGAGCCGCGCCAACATGCCGGAGAAATCGGGAAACTTCTTGCAGTCCACGGTAAAGGGAAAATTCTTGTCCTGAAAATCAATGTCCAGGTAAATGGCATCGGCTGGTATCCGGTCAGTCCGGAAGTGATTAGCGATTTCGAGCACCCTCGACTGCGGATAATAAGTGTAGCGGGATTGCTGGAAACCAAGCATCCACATCGGCGGGAGCGGCGGTTTACCGGTGAGCCACGCATACGACTCGAGGACCTGCCTGGGGGAGGGACCGTACAAGACGTAATAGTTCAAGGGGCCATCAACCGCGCCAAAAGAGTAGACGTCCGGCTCCGTTTTGCCGAAATCAAAGCTGCTGCGCCAAGTATTGTCCAGCAAGACCCCCATGGCGCGTCCCGACCGGAAGGTCATAAAAAACGGAATCGCTTTGTAAATCGGGTCAGTCGATTCCTGGAAACGGTAGGCGTCGGTGTTCCAAAGGCTGAAAGCCTGATTGCGGCGATCGAGCGGGCCCGTCTTGTCGCCGAGGCCGAAGTAATGCTCATCGACCGGCATGGTCTTAAATACGCGGAATGTTCCTC
>DASRRN010000194.1:0-3837 GCA_035695685.1 Acidobacteriaceae bacterium
CCGGAGGTTGCCGTCACCCTGGCAAATATTGCCGCCGGCATCGTGGTCGCCAAGACGGGAACCGCGCCTATCTCGCGCAACGAACTGGTGGCCGCGTTCACCGCCTCGGCGCAGATGAAGGGCCCGGATAAGATTCTCGACCTGGAACACTTGCTGATTCGTTTGGCGGAATGGCGCGCGAACGGCGAGCGGATCGTCTTTACCAACGGATGTTTTGACATTTTGCATGTAGGCCACATCACGCTGCTCGAACAGTGCCGCGAATTCGGCGATAAAGTCGTCATCGGAGTAAACAGCGATACTTCCGTAAAGGGGCTTAAGGGCCCCACACGGCCTGTAGTCGGAGAGAAGGAACGAGCGCGCATTCTGGCTGCGCTGGGCTCAACCGACGCGGTGATTATCTTCGACCAGGCGACGCCACTGGAGCTGATCCGCTGCCTGCGCCCGGATGTACTGGTGAAGGGCGGAGACTACACCACTTCGACCATCGTGGGAGCGGACGATGTAACCACCTGGGGCGGCCGGGTAGAAATTGTGCCCACCGTGAACGGGGCGAGCACGACCAATACCATTCGCAAAATGACCGCGAACCAGTAGCCCGGGCCTGGTTTGCCTTCACTCGTTTCTCAGGGTCTCCATGGGGTCGACGCCGGCTGCCCTGCGTGCCGGCAGCCAGGCCGCGAAGAGAGCCAGCAGGAGCATCACAGCGGGTACCGTACAAAACGTGACCGGATCAATCACGCTGACCCCGAACAGGAAGCTGCGCAAGAATTGCATCAGCAGAGCAGCCACCACCAATCCAGCAACAGAACCTCCCACGGCAAGCAGCAGGCTCTGCTTCACAATCGCACCCACAATCTGCCATCGCAATGCGCCCAGCGCCAGCCGGATGCCGATCTCCCGAGTTCGCCAGCTCACCACGTATGCAATCAGGCTGTAGACGCCCACTCCGCCTATCAGCAACGCCAAAGCGCCGAACGACAGCAGGAGAATCGCCAGCGACCGCGGTGCTGACACCGATGCGGCCACCACCTCATTCAGGCTGCGAATACGCGTCACCGGCACCAATGGATCCGCTTCTTTCACCACCCTACGCAAACCTTCTGCTGCTTCAGAAGTGCTGCCGCGGGTACGCAGCAAAACATACATGACCGGCTCTTCATGCTTGATAGTCATCGGTAAATAGACTTCGTCACCGAATCCACTCGCAAGACTGCCACCGTGAGTGTTGCTCACCACGCCCACTACCATAGACGACGCGTCTTTATTCCACACCGCCGGCGTTGGCTCATCGCTCACATCGATAACGTGTTTTCCCAGCGGGTCTTGGTGTGGCCACAGCCGTTCCGCCATGCTCTGGTTGATGACCACCGCATGGCTTGATCCTGACTCATCCTGGTTGGTCAGCATGCGCCCGCGCACCAGCCGCATTCCCAGCGTGCGAAAGTAGTCAGGCGACACGGTGCGTCCGGTGGCAAGCAATGCGCTCTGGCGCGCATCCCTGGGATGGCCCTCGGCGTCGTAAACATAGTTGTTATCTCGCCCGCTCAGAGGCAGCGATTCGGTTAGAGCAACGGCTTCCATTCCCGCGATGCCCTGTGCTCTGTTCAGCAAGGTGCTAAAGAAGCCATTGCATCGCCCTTTTTCCTGGCACGCTGTCGCATCCAACGACACCTCCGCCGTGACCACTCGCTGGGTGCGAAAGCCCGGATCCACCTTCGACAGGCTGTAGAGACTATGAAGCAGGAGGCCAGCGGCGGTAATGACCACCACGGATAAGCCGATCTGCCCCATCACCAGCGCCATCGAAACCCGGAACTGCGATGCTTTGCCGGCCACACCACGGCTGCTGGAGCGCAGCGCCCCTTGCAGGTTGGGCGATGCCATTTTGAGAGCCGGGATTAGTCCAAAAAGAAATCCGGTGAGCAATGATGCGGCCGCGGCAAAGAGAAACACTGGCCAGTGCAGTGCTATCTCGTTCAGGCGGGGAGTGTCCGCGGGCAGCAGCTGCACCAGACCCTGCAGGCTCGCATCCGCCGCCAGCAAGCCGGCGATTCCCGCGAGTGCGCCTACCAACACACTCTCTGACAACAACTGCTGCATCAGCCGCCCAGAAGAAGCACCGAGCGCCCCACGAAGAGCCATCTCGCGCTCCCGGCCGGCAGCGCGCGCCAGCATCAGGTTGGCCACATTGGCGCATGCGATCAGCAGGATGAACCCCACGGCCCCAAACAACAACAGGAGGCGGGGACGCGTCGCGCCTACTTCCGACTCCAACAGCGGGACCACCGTCAGTTCTGACGCCCAGTTGTCCGGCATTCGCCAGGGAAAGAGCGGCAACAAGCTCGCGTGCAGCCGGTGCAGTTCGGCCTGGGCCTGTGCCGGAGAGACCCCATCCTTCAAGCGTCCAAACAGGCGGAGGTCGAAATTTCGCCAGGGATCGAGAGGATCCCCACCCTTAAATGCCACCGGTGTTACAAACTGGGTGTCGCCATAGGGAAACCGCACGCCGGCAGGCATGACGCCGATGATCCGCCGCGAGATACCGTCAATGCGAATGTTCTGGCCAATCGCATCCGGATTCTGCCCGAAACGCTGCTGCCAATAGCCGTAACTCAGCACCACGACAGAGTCGCGGCCGCTTAGTTCTTCGTTACCTGTGAAGAAGCTGCCCACTGCGGGATGAATGCCCAGGGTGTCGAATGCGTTGGTCATCACTTCGGCGCCGAACACCCGATCGGAGGAATCCGTTCCCGCCACGTTCGATTCCGTGTCTGCCCCAAAGCCACTGATAGCTTTGAAGGAATCGGAATGCTCTCCCAAGGCCCGGATCCATCCTTTGGGAAAGAAACTGAGCTCGCCCGTGCTGTATTCAATCCGCGTCAGCCGGTCCTGCTGCGGAAAAGGCAGAGGGCGCAGCATGATGGAGTCCACCAGGGAGAAGATCGCCGTGTTTGCCCCGATTCCCAACGCCAGCGTGAGCACGGCGGTGAGCGTGAATCCAGGCGACTTTCGCAACTGTCGCAACGCGAATCTAAAGTCATTCAGCATTCTGGCTTTTTAGCTGCATGCTATCGGCCACTCCCAAATAGCCGAAAATAAATGGTTAAGGCAGCGATATGTCCACGGGTGTTGTCCACAATTAAAATTTCTTGTTCGGAAGTGAACAGTTGGGACCGCAACATGAAGCGATTTAGCGGGCGATGAGGCTGGTAATACGCGAACGATAGCCCCCGGCTTACGGGGAGCCTAGAGGACCTGATTGCGTGCTTCCGGCTCTTTTACTTCCTCAAGCTCAGCACGACCACAGTGAGCGCAGCACTGAGGAGAGAGACAGACGTGACCAGCCGAAGAGCGCGCTTTGCGTGGTGAAGCTGTGGCGACGCCAACTCCGCTCCAAGCAAGGGTGCCTTGACACGCTCGCCGTCGTAAGTGTTCTCGCCGCCCAGGCGAACGCGCAGCGCACCCGCCATTGCGCTTTCCGGTTGGCCGGCATTGGGGCTCTTGTGTTTTCTTCCGTCGCGATACCAGGTACGCAGAGCTGATAGGCCGCTGGTCTCAGTCTCCATTCCGGCCACCATCACGATGGCAAATGCTGTTAGACGTGAGGGGAAGTAGTTAGCCACGTCATCCAACCTGGCGGCTGCCTTGCCAAAGTAGAAATAACGTTGGTCGGCATGACCGATCATGGAGTCGAGTGTGTTGGCCGCCTTGTACGCCATTGCCAACGGAACACCACCGATCGCCATGTAAGTCAATGGCGCCACAATTCCATCGCAGGCGCTTTCAGCAAGCGTCTCGATGAGGGCGCGAAAAACTTCCGTGTCACTCAGAAGC
>DASRRN010000195.1:0-3107 GCA_035695685.1 Acidobacteriaceae bacterium
CTGGGCTGCCTTAGCCCGCTCGTGTTCACGCTGGGTGACTTGCTGCGCCCAAGCATGCGGAAGGGGCCCACACTGTAAAACAGGCATCAATAAAAGAATCGCCGCGGACCTTTTCCAAAACGAAACATGACCCATAAATGCCCCTCCTGTTTAATTTGCCCACGCATGGGTAGATGGCTTTTACAGGTACGAAGGTGTCCGCCGGATCATTTTCGGACTAAAAATTGCGCGTTCGCCGTGTTTGCAACAGCTTAACGAACGGCGCTTCTTTGGGCCCGCATCCAACCTCAGCGTAGTCCGGCAACTCCAATAAACATTGGGGGTGATTTTATGGTGATCATCACCGGTCTTGTCGCGGCAGCCGTGGTAATAGCGTTGGGACTGCTGCTTTATCGGGCGAACGGGTCACGCGTCAACCGGCGCCAAGATTTGTCAACGGCCAAGAGTTCAATGGAAGATGAGAAGCACCGAGCAACAGGAATCAATTAGCCCGGGGCAGGCTGGAAAGGTTGAAACTGCGACGGCCATCATTCCGATGGAGTGTGCTTGACGACATCCAATGTGTTAGCAGTGAAAGCAGAGATGAGTCAGAAATTGTATTGCCGCGGGCGCTTTGTTCCGCGACTGTCTATGCAGCTCAAATATCCCCTTGCCGCGCTTCTGCTTTTGGTCCGATTCGCATTTCCCCAGAACCAGTCGGAGAAAAATGTTTCGGCGGACGAGCTGGTGCGCGGCGTGATTACCAACGAGTTGCAAATGCAAGACCAGGATCATAGCCGTTGGATTTATGAGGAAGAGACCGTAAAGTCAGGCGTCAAAGAGACTAAGGAAGTGGCGGGGACCAAGGGGGGCGCGGTTGCTTTGCTGATCGCGCGCAATGGCCGGCCGCTCTCCGAGGACGAACTCAAGAAGCAGGAAGAGCAGATGAACGCGTTCATCCATGATCGCCAAGAGCAGGAGAAGCGCAGGAGAGCCGCGGAGGAGGATGCGGCCAAAACGAAGCGGCTGCTTTCCATGCTGCCGGACGCCTTCCACTTCAGCTACGCGGAAGGCAGCGGAGATGGCGACACGGTGCGGCTTAATTTTAAGCCGAACCCGGCATATCATCCACCCTCGCGTGAGGCGCAGGTCTTCCATGAGATGGAGGGCACACTGACAGTGAACCGGAAAGAAAAACGACTGGTGGAGATCAATGGCAAGCTGATGCACGAGGTGAAATTTTTCGGCGGGTTGCTGGGCCATTTGGATCAGGGAGGCACGTTTGATGTCCGCCAGGTACGAGTCGGTCCAAATCACTGGGAGATTCAGCGACTCAACGTAGACATGAAAGGCAAGGCTCTGTTTTTCAAGACCATCAGCGTTCAACAAGATGAAACACACGGTCATTTTCAGCAGCTGCCAGACGATATATCGCTCGGGCAGGCGGCGGATCTGCTGGTGAAGGACGCTGCTCATCGCCGATCTTCGCGCGGAGCGGCTTCTTGAGGATGCTGAGCCAGTTCTACCCAGGCGGCGGTTGTCTTCCCTTCCCTTGGCCAGCCCGATGACAAACGGGATCTGTCAGACGCGGTGACGTCTTCTGTGCGACAATCCGCTAGCGAACTTGACTCATCCGCGCGTGATGCCCGAGGCTCCCAGCCAGCGACGATTCCTTGTTGCCATGATGCTGTTCGTCATCGTGGTGATCAATTACCTCGATCGAAGCAATATCTCCATCGTGGGACCGCAGCTCACACGGGCGCTGAACCTGACGCCGGTGAAGCTGGGCATCGTTTTATCCGGCTTCGGCTGGACGTATGTCGCGCTGCAGATTCCCTGCGGCTGGCTGGTCGATCGCGTGCATCCGCGCTATCTGTTCGGCTGCATCCTGGGTCTGTGGTCGCTGGCGACCCTGTCGCTGGGCCTGACCACCGGCTTTTTGGGTCTGTTGTTTCTGCGCCTGGCGGTGGGGGCATTTGAAGCACCCGCGTACCCGATCAACAATCGCGTAGTCACCACGTGGTTCGGAGAAGACGAGCGCGCCGGCGCCATCGCGGTCTATACCTCCGGGCAGTATGTGGGCCTGGGATTTCTGACCCCGTTGTTGTCGTGGATTGACCTGGCCTACGGGTGGAAAGCGGTGTTCGCCGCAACCGGCGCGTTGGGACTGACTTGGGCCGTGGTCTGGTACGTACTGTACCGCGATCCGGCAGAGTTCAGCGGAGTCAACCAGGCTGAGATCGATCACATCGCGGCCCGCGGAGGCATTCCGGACCTGAGCCGGCGCATACGTGGGCAAAAGAAAATGCTCGCCTGGGCGGACTGGAAGATCGTGCTGGGCAAGCGAAAACTGTGGGGCGTTTACCTGGGACAGTTCGGGATCAACGCAACCCAGTGGTTCTTCCTGACGTGGTTCCCGACCTACATGGTCACCTACCGCCACGTGAGCTTCGCGAAGTCGGGTTTGCTGGAGGCGTTGCCGTTCCTGGGCGCCTTCGCGGGCGTGCTGTTGGGAGGGTTTGTTTCTGACGGCCTGCTGCGGAGAGGATGCTCGCTGACCCTGGCACGCAAGGTGCCGATTATCGTGGGCATGCTGCTTTCGAGCTCCATCGTGGTGGCCAATTATGTGAGCGACCCGCTTGCCATCAGCGCCTGCCTCACCTTTGCCTTCTTCGGCTGCGGCTTCGGCTCCATCACCTGGTCGGTGGTTTCGGCGATGGCTCCGGAGCGCCTGATCGGCCTGACGGGCGGCGTCTTCAACTTCGTCGGCAACCTGGCCGCCGTCGTAGTCCCACTAGCCATTGGTTTTCTGATCAAGGGGAACGATTTCACGCGGCCGCTGATCGCCGTTTCTGCCATGGGACTGATTGGAGCCGGGTCCTACATTTTCTTGGTTGGTAAGATCGAGCGCATCGGCGAAAAGGGTCTATAGGTAGGATGTTTCTTTATATCTTGGGCCTCTAACCTTGCATGCTAGTGTAGTGCGCCGGTGATATTGTCGATTATTGCGAGAAGGTCCAGGGGGTGGGAGCCCCCGCATTTATGCGGGGGAAGGAGCGCTTCAGCGCTCCGGAAAGTCTTCGCTCCGATTCATGCGCTTTAGCGCCGGCAATCCCAGCGGCCTTTAG
>DASRRN010000196.1:0-6424 GCA_035695685.1 Acidobacteriaceae bacterium
GTCACTCACCGCGAGATAAGACAGTCCAGGCGGAATCATGACCGCCTTTTGCGACCCGCCAATCAGCACGTCTACGCCCCAGGCATCCATGTCGATGTGCGTGGTGCCCAGGCCAGTGATGGCGTCCACCACCAGCACGGCGTCCTTGCCGCTCTGCTTGAGAAGTTCCGCAACCCCCCGAACGTTGTGGCGTACTGCGGTCGAGGTTTCGGTGGCCTGCATGAATACGGCGCGGGTCTCAATCTTGAGCGCCTTGCGCACTTCTTCGAGGTCGAACGTTTGGCCATAAGGAGCGCTGACCACATCCACGTCGCACCCGAATGCCTTGGCCAGGCTTACCCAGCGTTCGCCGAACTTGCCCGCCGTTAGCACCAGGACGCGGTCCCCGGGCGATGTCAGGTTCGAGACCGAAGCTTCCATCGCGCCAGTGCCGGAGGAGGCGAGGAGAATGACATCATTCTTTGTTCCGACAAAGGTTTTGAGGTCTCGAAGCACCTTGGTGTAGAGGGCGCGGAACTCTGGAGTGCGGTGGTGTATATCGGCTGCGGCCATGGCGAACTGGGCTGCAGGTAGAAGCGGTGTGGGGCCTGGAGTAAATAAGCGGGTCTTCCGGATCATGCTTCCATTGTAATAAAGTCGCCCCCAACAAAGGTTTCTATAATAAGAGTCTTGCCACCACTGGAGGGGTATGAGCCTGGTTGAGAAGATTCACGAGGATATGATCGGGGCCATGAAGCAGCGCGCGGTCGAACGCCTGTCCACGCTGCGCATGGTCAAGGCAGCATTGAAGAATAAGGAGATAGACCAACGCTCCCCGGTGACCGACTCACAGGCAGTCCAGGTATTGACCACTTTGATCAAGCAGCGAAGGGACTCGATCGAACAATTCACCAAGGGCAACAGGCCGGAGCTGGCGGAAAAGGAAGCAGCGGAAATTGTGGTGATCGAGGAGTACATGCCGAAAGCGGCGGGCGATGAGGAGTTGCGCCAGCTGGTTACCTCCACCCTGGCTGACTTGCGAGCTCAAGGAGCCCAGCTCGGGGCAAAGGATATGGGAACGGTGATGAAGGCGGTTCAGACGAAGATTCAGGCCACAGGGCTCCGGGCCGACGGCCGCGTGGTAAGCGAGATGGTCAAGGCAGCCCTAGCCGGTTAGTCTTTTTCCTTTGGGCAAAAGCCTGGGCTACAACCTGCACAGGCTGGGAAAAAGCCGGATGGGGAAAGCATGCCCAAGGCTAGAAGGCCCGTAGCTACTCTCCAAACCTTCGCCATTGAGTCTTTTCCGCACCCTCTTCAGGCGGGCCGTAAATATTCGAAATATCTTTGGGGCCTTACCTCTGCAAGGAGAATACGGCGGGCCTATGTTGCCGGCGTCTGACCGGCGTCTGAATCCGCGGTGGCGAGTCGTCGAAGGCTCTGTTTTTGTAAAGTTCGATAAAATTCGATGCTTTTTAGTGTTTTGGAGACATGAACAGCCAATGCGACGGTTTTCATTTTTCCCGGAGAACTCAACGGCGGCGGGCAAAGGGGTTCCTTTTTATTGAGAAGGCGACTCTGGTGTCGGGAGCAACATAATCGGCCATGGGGACACGAGGCGCCAATGAGGCGGTTGGCGCAGGGTTCAAGGGAGCAGCAGAGAAGGAGCAAGGTTCGGGGGTAGGACCTGAAGTAGGACCTGAAACTGGGGGCGGGCCATCGGCTGCGGCGGGAGCGGGTTGGGGCTCGGAGGCGGATTCTTCCAGGGGCTGAGGCGGCTGGGGGTCCACGTCCCCGCGCTGCTCACGAAGCCAGGCAGGCAATAAAAATCCCGCGGCGGCGGGATGTGGATTGGCTGATTTGTGACGAGGATCGGGTGGGACACCGGACAGCGGTAAGACTGTCCTTCGCTCGCGCTTAGGCCGGAACTATCGGCAAGTGCCCGGCTCGGAGCGGTTACGCGAGGACCCGCCTCCTGCCGAAATCATTTATGGGATACAGGTTACAGGATTAAAGGCCCTCCGGCAATGGGGTGTAGCCAGTACAGTTGGGGTTCTCGGAATCGCACATCTGCCCTGCCCCGACTTTTTCGCGGCCTGGTATTAGTGTGCGTTTCCAGGAGAGGTCCGCGGAACTGCAGATCCCTCCACGGCACGCCGGGACAGGTCGGCCTCGCTCCGGGATGACAAAGGAAAGAATATAGTTTGTGGCCGGAAGCTCCGAATAGCATCCGCCAACACGCATCGCCGGGGTTCCCTCGGCTATGCGCCATAAGACCCTCCGGTATGCGATACATCCACGAGGCGCTTCGCTCAGAGGTTGTGACTTTTTGATTTCTCCCATTGTTTTGGTGGCCGGAAAGCTGTGAAGAGCATCGCCCAACGAGCATCCGCGGGCTTCGACTACGCGCTGTAAACCCTCTGTTAGGCGATAGATCCGCGAGGCGCTTCGCTCAGGATGACGGTCTTGTGGGAGTTTTGAAAAACATTCCGGTTGGGTGTGCCAAAAATAAGAAAAATCAAAGAAGTCACAACCTCTCGGGATGAGTGGCAAAGGATAGGGTGGCAGTTTCATTGACGGTAGTTTCTGGTGGAGTGAAACTGCAGATCCCTCCGCTACGCTCCCCCAGATTTCCTGAGGAACTTGGTGGCGTTGACAAGCTTCGTGCGCCTTTCTCTACGGAAAGCCGCATGCGTGGTTGTTGCGAGTGCCGCGAGGCAGGAAATCTGGGTACGCTCCGGTCGGGATAACAAAGGATAGGGTGGCGCCTTCATTGACAGTAGTTTCTGGCGGAGTCACACAGCAGGTCCCTCCACTTCGCTTCGCTCCAGTCGGGATGACACTTTGTTTTGGGGGCGAGGGTGGAAGTCGTTGGCATTGGTTGCTAGTGGGGCGAGACTGCAGATCTCTCCACGGCCCCCTGGGCGGGCGAGATGTGAATGCTGTGGCTTGAGAGCGCTTTGAAACGCCGTCGACGTGGTATGGTTATGCCACTTCTGCGGGTAGACTTCCAGTCGTTGTAACTGTGGTCGCAGCAAGAGCGCTTGCGGTTCAGGGCGTGAGGACTCCCGTGATTTTGTGCCCTCAGAGGAGCTTCGCATGTCTGGATGGAATTTCTCGCTTCGTAGGTCGCTCGCGCTTGGTTGCTCCGCCGTTCTGGCGTCTTTCGTCCTTTGCGGTTTTGGTCAAACGTCTCCGCCGTTGCTTCTGCGCAATCCCTCCCTCAGCGGCGATAAGATCGCGTTTCTCTACGCAAATGATGTGTGGACGGTTTCGCGCCAGGGTGGCGAAGCCAGGCGGCTCACCTCAGTCAATGCGGTGATGGAAGGCCCGTATTTTTCTCCCGACGGAACGCGGATCACCTACTCGACCCGCGAGCACGGACTCACGGACGTATACGTGGTGAGCGCAGATGGCGGGGTGCCGCAGCGGCTCACCTGGGAGCCGACCGGTAACTTTGCCGTGGGCTGGAGTGCGGACGGGAAAGACGTTCTCTTTGGCTCAGGGCACGCGAGCTACTCGGATTTCCCCCGGCTGTTTCGCACCCATGCGGATGGCACCGGATCGCCGACCGTTCTGCCTCTACCGAGCGCAACCACGGGTACCTTCTCAGCGGATGGCAATACGCTGGCCTACGTGCCTGTGGCGCAATGGGAAAGCGGCTGGAAACACTACCGGGGCGGGCAGACCACGCCGGTGTGGCTGGTGAACATGAAGACCCTCGACCTGGAGAAGATCCCGCGGGATAACTCGAACGATCGAAACCCGGTGTGGGAGGGCAAGGTGGTGTACTTCCTCTCCGACCGCAATGGCCCCGTCTCGCTGTTCAGTTATGACTTAGACAGCAAGCGCGTGGAGCAGGTGGTGGAAAATCACGGTTACGATTTAAAGACGGTGAGCGCAGGCCCGGGGGCGCTGGTCTACGAGCAGTTTGGCTCGCTGCACCTTTATGATCTGGCCACGCATCAAGAGCACGCCGTGCCGGTTACGATTCATGGCGATCTGCCCGCGCTGACTCCGAAGCTCACCGAGATTCCCGCGAAAGAGGTACAGAATGTCGCGCTTTCGCCGACCGGAGTGCGCGTGGTTGCGGAAGCACACGGCGACATCTTTACCCTGCCGGGCGAGAAGGGCGATATTCGCAACCTGACCAAGACGCCGGGCACCGCTGAACGCGACCCATCGTGGTCACCGGATGGCAAGTCCATCGCCTATTTCAGCGACGCTTCGGGCGAGTATCAACTTTATATTCGCGACCAGGACGGCCTGCAGCCACCCAAAGTGATCGACCTGGGGCCCGATCCCTCGTTCTTTTATGGTCCTCGCTGGTCGCCTGATTCCAAGCACATCGCCTTCAGTGACAAGCACCTGAGGCTCTGGTATGTGGACGCAGCCGGGGGTAAGCCGGTTAAAGTGGACACTGGCTTGCGGGGCAGCTTCGGCCCTTCCACAGAGCTCTCCTGGTCACCCGACTCGCAGTGGATCGCCTACACCCGCGATCTGGAAAATCAACTGCACGCAGTCTTCTTCTATTCGCTGGCCACGCACACTTCCACGCAGATCACAGATGGCATGAGCAATGCTGCGCACCTGGTCTTTGACCCTAACGGCAAGTATCTCTACTTCACGGTTTCGACGAACAACGGGCCCTCGGATGCCGGCATCGACCTTTCCTCGCTAGACCGTGCCACGACCAGCAATGCGTACGTGATCGTGTTGGCGCGTGACGGCACCTCGCCGGTGCCGCCGGAAAGCGACGACGAGAACAAGAAGAAGGATGAGGACAAGAAGGACGCAGACAAAAAAGACGAAAAGACGGATGCCAGTCAGGATAAAGCTACGGCCAAGGGAGACGAGAAAAAAGACGATAGCAAGAAGAAGGAAGAAGAGAAGCCGAAGCCAACGGTCATCGATCTCCCCGGAATCGGCAATCGGATTCTCTCTCTGCCCATTCCTCCGCGCAACTATACCGGTCTGTCCGTGGGTAAGACAGGCGTGCTTTTCCTGGCCGAGGGCGATCCCGTGGGGCGCGCCTCGTCTGAGGACGGTCCGCCGATACGATCGCTGTGGCGCTTTACCACTGAAAAGCGCAAGACGGAAGAGATCCTCAGCGGGCTGAACGACTACGAGGTCTCTTTCAACGGCGAAAAACTCTTTTACAGCCGCGGTGACAATTGGTTTCTCGCTCCAGTTGCGGATCTCAAACCTGGTTCCCCTGAGGCCCCGCAAGGCAAACCGGTAAATAACGGCGGCATGTTTGCGATGGTCGACCCGAGGACCGAGTGGAAACAGATGTATCGCGAGACGTGGCACATCGAACGTGACTTTTTCTATGACCCGCACTTGCATGGGCTGGACCTGGCCAAGGTGGAAGCGAAGTACGCACCATACCTGGACGGGCTAGCTTCACGAGAGGAATTCACTTACCTTTCCAACGAGATGCTGGGAGAAATTCAAGTTGGCCACATGTTCGTACGCGGGCCGGAGGTGCCAAAGAACGGGCCGAAACCGGGCTTGCTCGGTGCGGACTACGTGGTTGAAAACAACCGGTACAAATTCGCCAAGATCTACAACGGTCAGAACTGGACCCCCTCGCTGATTGCGCCTCTCACTCTGCCGGGTATCCACATTGTCGAAGGCGAGTATCTGCTTGCCGTCAACGGCCGCGAGCTACACGCGACAGATAACCTCGACAGCTTCTTCGACGGCACAGCGGGAAAGCAGACGGTGGTGCGGGTTGGCAGCAAGCCCGATGGCAGCGACGGGCGCGACGTCACGGTGGTGCCGGTGGACTCGGAGAAAGGCCTGCGCAACATCGACTGGATCGAGGCGAACCGGCGCAAGGTGGATCAGCTCTCCGGGGGCAAGATCGCGTACATCTACATGCCGAACACTGCCGGGGCAGGGTACTCGAACTTCAACCGCTATTTCTTTGCCCAGCTCGATAAGCAGGCTGTGCTGCTCGATGAGCGTTACAACGAGGGCGGCTTGATCGCCGACTACATTGTGAATGTGCTGGGCCAGAAGCTGCTGAGCGGCGCGATTGAACGCGATGGCAAGCCGGTTCATGACCCAGAGGGTGCGATTTTCGGGCCCAAGGCGATGATCATCAATCAATCGGCCGGGTCGGGTGGTGACGCGATGCCCTGGTATTTCCGCAAGGCGAGCCTGGGCACGCTGGTGGGCGTGCGCACCTGGGGAGGGCTGGTGGGCATCGGCGGCTATCCGGAGTTGATGGATGGCGGCGGGGTCACCGCGCCTCGTTATGCGATCTATGGTCTGAAGGGGGAATGGGAAGTGGAAGGCCACGGGATCGCGCCCGATGTGGAGGTGGAAGAGCTTCCCAAGGATGTGGCGGCTGGTCACGATCCGCAATTGGAGCGCGCGGTTTCGATTTTATTGGAGCAGCTCAAGGAGCACCCTGTGCCTACTCCGGCGATACCGCCTT
>DASRRN010000197.1:0-39058 GCA_035695685.1 Acidobacteriaceae bacterium
AGTGGGCGTGTATACAGTTCTCCCGTCCATCAGCACCAATAGTTCGTTGCTGAATCGCGCATTCAACCCGCGCGCGCTCACTGCCCACGTATTGGCGTTGATCCTGGCCACATCCAGCCCGGGAACCATTCTCAGCAGATCCGGAATATTGTTTGCACCCGAGCGGCGAATGGCTTCCGGAGTGATTACGAAGATGGCCGACGCCGCTTGGGAGAGGCTTTGCTCCGTTTTCGAAACGGAGGTGACCGGGAGATTCATTAAGTCTTCGATACTCAGGCTGCTGAGGTCTGCTTGTTTTTGTTGAGGCCACGCGGTGAGCGTGAGGGACGTCAAGAGGGTGAGGAGCGCGGCTCGGATGGCGCGACGGTGCACACCTTTCGTTACTTCGCTCCGTCTCGACATATTTTCATGACCCACAAATGCAGATGAGAGCAGGCCAGTCAACCGGCGCAACGGACTAACAGTCGAACCTGGTGACAAGCAGTCCGCGGGTTTTTATGACAACCGCTGTTGCACCATATGTATTGAACTAATCGGCAGAAATACTGTGGGCTTTAGCGAAATTGTGCAACGTGTCAAAGCAGAGGACTGCTCGCCCCTGAGACAGCGCCTGGGTGCCCTCGTTTACAATCGTCCCCGATTCAAGCCGCCGCGGTATGCCAGGGCGCGATAAATCAAGGGTTTTTGTAGCAGGTCTTGCAGTAGGGCATACGTCGCCGGTCCCCACCTCCGTTTTGGCTGACAATTGACTCGCTCGGTCCTCTATGCGGCATACTGGACAGAAAGCTGGAGTCTAAATATGGCGAAGCGAGCGAGTGCAATCAAAGTACTGATCGTCGATGATCATCCGGTGGTCCGGCTTGGCTTGCGGACCATGCTCGAAAGTGAAGAGAACATTTCCGTGAGCGGCATGGCAGGATCTGGAAAAGAGGCCCTGATGGAAGTGAAGCGAGTGCAGCCGGATGTTGTCCTTATGGACCTGCGCATGCCAGAAATGGAAGGCACTGAGGCAATCGAGGAGCTGCGCCGGATCCAGCCCGGAATACGTATTCTCGTCCTCACCAACTACGAGGCCGACGAATATGTCCTACGTGCTCTTCAGGCCGGAGCCATGGGTTACTTGCTCAAAAGCACGCCCCAGGAAGAAATTGTCAGAGCCGTCGAGATGGTTCACGAGGACAAGCGCTGCGTTCCCCCCAATATCGCGCAGCGCCTCTTCGAAACCATCGCCCGCGAGGAGCTGAGCCAGCGCGAACTGGAGGTGCTCACCCTCGTCGCCATGGGACTCACCAACAAGGAAATTGCTTTACGCCTCTTCATCAGCGACAAAACGGCCCGCAACCACGTAGCGAGTTGCCTGGCGAAACTGAAGGCGAAAGACAGAACGGAGGCCGCGACTACTGCCATCAAGCGCGGTCTCATTCGCATCGCTGAGTAGTTAGTTCCCAGCATCGGCGGCCACCCTCACCGCGATTCCACACCAGGCACAACCTCCATCAAGTGCTTCTTCACCAACTGCAACAATCGTTTTTGCGGCTTTTCCTCCTGCAGCCTCGCGGTCACGCGCACGATCGTCCCATGTCCTGGCGTGCTCTCAATCTGCAGGTTCCCCGCTACGTCATGAGCTCTTTTCTGCATGCCAAGTATCCCGAATCCGGCGTCTTCCGGGCGGTAATCGAATCCTTGGCCATTGTCTTCTACCGTCAGGCTGAGATTGTTCCCTTCGTACGCCAACATGATCGTGAGCTCCGTAGGATCCGAATGACTGACCGCATTGGCAATCGCCTCCTGACCAATATGGAGCAGCGCATCGGCCAGCCGTAGTGCTAGCGTGGTGGTGCTGCCGGTCAGCCGGGTAACAATGTTGATCTGGTTGCCTGCTAATTTGCGTGCGGTTTTCTCCAACTCCCCTAGAAGGTTTTCCTGGATGAGCGGGGACGATGCGCTAAACATCGCAATCGTTCTGCTGGCTTCCTCATGGCATTTGCGCACTAACTGATAGGCGACGCTGAGCTGGTCGGCAATCAGCCGTGAATCCTGCAGCCCGTCGCGCATTACGCTGCGCCGGATGCCCTGTATCTGGTACCCAACCCCGGCAAAGCTTTGCGCCATCGTGTCGTGGATTTCATGCGCCAGCCGCTCCCGCTCCTGGGTAATCGCGAAAGCCTTCCATTGCCGCATGCGAAAGTAAACCAGTTGTGTCAGCAAGGCTGCAACCAACACCCCGGCGAACAGCATGCCTACGTGCCAGGGAGTCCACCACGGCGGACCTTCGAAGACCACCGGCTGCTCGACCGACGTGGCGTGTTGCGCCAGCGCCTGGTAGTCGCTCCAATTGGCCGGGGTCACACTAACGTTCCGCCACATGCCGTTGGCGTTCAGCGATCGCAGTCCGATGCGCCCGTGCCTGACACACAAGCGCTCTTCAAATGCAACCCAGGAGGTTTGCAGTGTGCTGAGGTTCTGTGCGGATGCGGCGATATGACAGCCATACGCGGTCACTCGCAACCGGTACCACACAGAAGGCGAAATGCCGCCCGGCATACGAACCGGCCCGGCCTCGACCCACGCTCCATAGTCCGCCCGGCCAATCACCAGGTTACCGTCCAGACTGCGAACGCCGACAAAGTATCCGTTGTATGCGTCAGTGCCCTCGGTCTCATCGTTCGACCGTATGATGACCCCCATATCGGCGGCCGCGCCTTCAAACCGGATATCTGACACCAGCGTGTAGTTGCCCCAATTGGGTGAGCCGGCCACCAGCTTGGCGCCGCGTTCGGTGGACATGCTGAGCACCACGTCTTTGTGCATATCCCAGCTACCACCGATCGCCTTCCACTCGCCCATTTCTCCCGCCCGAAAGGAAAAGGAGTGCGTAGGGACCACGTTTTCCGCGCGCGCCCAATGGAGCCACGACCACCCGGCAAACCCGAGGCCGGCGAGCACGACGGCCACCGCGAGGATTCGCTTCGGAGTTGCCCGCGGCCATGGCAGTCTTTTCATCGCCAGCCATTGTACGGCGTGCAGCCGCTTCTGGGCAGCTGCATGGTCGCACTCCACCTCCAGGCTCGCTGTGTGGTGGGTGGTGTTTTCATCAAAGCCCTCGCTGACAAAAACCTCACGGAAAAATGGAACAGGCTTACCCCGTAGCGGCTTTCCCTTCCGCCTCGCCAGTTCCCTCCGTCAGGGTGATGTAGCGATCGATGGGTAAATTTGTAAATCGTTCCACCAACCTGCTTGGTTGCGGCCAGTTAACCTCGATCCAATCTATTCTGGCGTGGGGTCCGGCTCCGAGGACCAGACGGGGATCATGCGCGGAAAGAAAACTGCCCCCGCCGGTCTTCATCTGCCGGCGAACCAGGTCTCCCGCCTGGTAGCGGACACGCGCTCCAATCGCGTCGGTGTTGCATTTGTGCCCTACCAGTTTCACGCCCAGCCAGTGGCTTCCTGCGGCCCCATTGTTTTTGAGTAGCACCGGGCGGTCGTCGTTCACGCTGATCAATACATCCACCGCGCCGTCGTTGTTGAAGTCTCCAGTCGCCAGGCCGCGCGAAGCGAATCGCTTGGCGAAGGCAGTCCCGCCCTGCGCACTCACATTCTGAAACTTGCCTCCCTGGTTATGAAACAGCAGCAGCGGTTCTCGATAGGTTACGAAATGCGACTCTCGGTCGATGAGATCATCAGGAAATCCGTTGGACAAAATCAGGTCAGGATTGCCGTCATTGTCATAATCAAAAAATTTCAATCCCCACCCACTCATCCAGCGAGTCGCGTTGCCGATGCCGGCTTTGCCGGCAACATCCTCAAAGGTTCCATCGTGATTGTTTCGATAAAGCGAAAAGAGCTCCTCGTTGATGTTGGCGACAAACAGATCGATCCAGCCGTCCTGGTCGAAATCCGTTGCGTCCACGCCCATGCCTGACCGCGCAAAGCCGTCGGTACTGTAGGCGACATTGGCCAACAGGCCGGTTTCTTCAAATTTTCCGCCGCGGTTCATGAACAGAAAGTTGCCCACGGTGTCGTTCGAGACAAACAGGTCCATGCGCCCGTCGTTGTTGAAGTCGGCAGCCAAGGCGCCCCATGCCTTGCCCAAGGCGCTGGCAATCCCCGTCTCTTTGCTTACGTCGGTGAACGTGCCGTCTCCGTTGTTATGCAGCAGCCAACTAGGTCGAGGCTTGAAGGGGCGGGGAATGCAGTAGTGGCGGGTGCCGTCTGGGTCAACCGGGCAGCCCAGGCTCTTGTTGAATTCGCAAAACTGGCCGACGAACAGATCGAGCCGCCCGTCATTGTCGTAATCGAACCACACCGCACTGGTACTCCAACCGGAGAGCCCGACCCCGGCCTGTTCAGTCACGTCGGTAAACGTGCCGTTGCCGTTGTTGCGGTACAGAATATTCTGCCCGTACTGGGTCAGGTAGATATCCGGCAATCCGTCGCCGTTATAGTCGCCCACCGCCACCCCCATGCCATAGCCACCCCCTGCCACGCCGGCCTTTTCCGTGACGTCGGTGAAAGTGCCATCGCGGTTGTTGCGATAGAGCGCATTGCGCAGAGGCTTGGGCGGATTGTAGAAATCGCACTTCCCGCTATTCACCAGGTAGATGTCCATCCAGCCATCGTTGTCGTAGTCGAGAAAGGCGCAGCCGGCCCCGCTACTCTCGGGCAAATACTTCATCCGCGACTTGCCCGCGGTATGCACCCACTGGATGCCGCTGCTGGCAGCGGGTATCTCTTCAAAAAGGCCCGGAGCCGGCCGGGGGCTGGAGCGAGGCCACGCCCGCGGAGCAACCAGGCTGCACGCGCCAGCCGCAAGCTGCTGAAGCACACGCCGCCGGGAGATTTTTTTAGTACCAAAATTCAGAATCATCGTAGTTTGAATGCGAACGTGCAACAGGCGCCTCCTGCCTGCAGCGCCATTCTCTCAGGAGAGATCGATGCAGCGCACGAACGAGAAAGCTTTACCACTAGAACAGGCTGCGGAAAAGGCGGAGAAGGGCGGGAAAGCCTACCTCAGGGACTAAATAGTGTGTGTGAAGAGTAAGGCTGATTCCGGCACAAAATGGCGCGTAGTTCATCTGTACCATAGCGAATCGGGTCACCTACCCTATTGTGTGTCTTACGATGAGACCGCTACTCTTCTCGGCGTCGCTGAAGTGCTAGTCAGTGCTTGCATGTAACCGTTTGCATCGGGCCCGAAAGCAGAATAGAAAACCGTCTGAACTACATTTGTGGACTTTAGGAGAAAGACGCATGAAGCAGGCAAAAACATGGGGAATGTCTTTGAACGGGCGTGGTGCAATGCAAATGAAGAATGTAACCTTCGTGGTCATGCTCGTCGTTTTCCTTTTCAGCTCTATGTTCGGCCGTGCCCAGAGCACCACCAGCGGGGTCAACGGCACCGTGACCGACGCGACCGGCGCCATCGTCGTCGGCGCCAACATCCTGGTCAACAACACCGCAACCGGTGTGGTGTACTCGGCCAGCAGCGACAACCTTGGCGCCTACCATGTCACTCAACTTCCGCCTGGCACCTACACCATGAGCATCTCGAAGACCGGGTTCCAAACCCAGAACAGCCAGCCATTCAATCTCGTTGTCGATCAGCAGTTCTCGCAGAACATTGTGTTGGCCGTTGGCCAGACTACCGAAAGCATCTCCGTCTCTGCAAATGCTCTTTTGATCGATACCCAAACCTCCAACCAGGGACAAGTCATCGAAAGCCAGCAGATTAACGACATGCCGCTCAATGGCCGTGACGTTCTTCAGCTGGCCCAGCTATCAGCCGGCGTTGTGCCGGTGGTACAAGGCATGAGCTCTCCCGCCTCGCAATGGACGGGAACGCAAACCGTGGCCCTGGTGATCGGCGGCTTGCGCGAAGACGATAACAGCTACCTTTATGACGGGATTGAAACCCGCAATGCATGGTACGGGGCTGCGGGGCTGCTTCCCTCGCCTGACTTTGTGCAGGAATTCAAGGTGGAACAGTCTGGAGCGCCGGCCCAGTTCGGCAACGGTGGAGCATTCGTCAGCGTGGTGACCCGCTCGGGCACCAATCAATTCCATGGCGCTGCCTACGAGTACCTGCGCAACAATGACTTCGATGCCCGCAACTATTTCGACCAGGGTAGCCCACCGCCCTTTCACCAGAACCAATTTGGGGCCAGCCTGGGGGGTCCGATCAAGAAGAACAAGATGTTCTTCTTCGGCAACTATGAGGGTTTCCGACAGATCTCGCCGATCAACACGTTTGCCAATGTTCCGTCGGCCGCCCAGCGCGCCGGCAACTTTAGCGCAGATAGCACCCAGCTGGTCAACCCTTTTGACATTGTGAACGGTGCCTATCAGCCATTCCCGGGCAACCAGATCCCGTCCAATCTGTTCAACGCCACGGCGCAGAAGATCCTGAGCTATTACCCTGCCCCAAATGGCACATATGCCAGCAACCAGAACTACCACTATCTCGCCGTTACCACCGACAACTGGGATCAGGAGAACGTTCGCTGGGATTACAACATCTCTAACAATGACACGATCTTTGCCCGCTTCACCAACCAGAATCAGACCACCAGTGTGACCGACATCACACCATCGAGAGAAATCATCTTTCCCTCCAGCCCCAAGAATCTGGCCGTAGGATGGACGCACGTGTTCTCGCCTGTACTGATCAACAATGTTCGTTATGGCTGGGCACACACAGCGGTGGGTGAGCAGCGAGCCGACGGATACAACCCTGATGCTTCCAACCCGCTTGGCCTGATCGGTGAAGTAGATCAACCCGGTTCCTATGGTCCCCCATCCTTCTCTGTGACTAACTATGCCAATCCCGGATCGACGGAAGGAACGGACATCGTCCGCGAAGGCCTCAATATGTGGACGGAGGCACTCCAATATCAGAAAGGCAGGCACCAGATCACAGCAGGCTTGGACATCCGCTACCAGCCAATCTTCATGTACGAAGACTGGGCGGCCACCAACATTTCCTTTAACGGTAGCTACTCCGGAGACCCGGTCGCCGATCTGCTCCTGGGCGTGCCCAACAACGGATTTACCGCGCTCGGTGACCCCACGCTCAACCTGAGAATGTGGTACCAGTCGTACTATGTAAGCGATAACTTCAAGATGAACAACCATCTCACCCTGACTGTGGGAGGCAGGTGGGAACACACCAAGCAACCTGTCGACACCAGAAACCGCGTCGGAAGTTTTGATCTTGCAACCAACCAGGATCTTTCTTATCCCGACACCAACGCCCTGGGACTGACCAGAGCCATGGTCAAACCGGTTTATACCAACTTTTCCCCACGGCTGGGCTTCAACTGGATTCCGTTCGCTAAGAGCAACACCGACATCAAGGGCGGCTTCGGTATCTTCTACCTGCAGCCGAATATCAACCAGTACGAGGTTATGGTTGACACCACCAAGTTCTATTTGATCCAGAGTTATGGCAACGCTCCTGTCGGCAAGCCGTTGAACTACACGCTCAACCAACTCTTCGGCCCCACGGTGCCCGGTGGAGGTCCCACGGCTTCGTTTATCCAGCCGAACGGGCAAACTCCATACACCTACGAGTGGAATCTTTCCATCGCCCACACCATCAAAGACTGGGTCTTTGAAGCTGCGTATCTGGGGAATGCTGCCCATCACTATGAAGAGCGTCCGAACATCGACCCTGAGAATACCGACGGAACTTACCCGCTCCCTGGATGGAATGGGGTTCAAGAAAACACCAACTCGGGGAGCTCCTTCTATAGCGGCCTGGTCCTCCGCGCGGAAAAGCGCTACAGCTCTGGCTTCTCCTTACTCGGGTCCTACACGTTCTCCAAGTGCCTCGGCTGGCCGTGGCAGGATGTTTTCTCCTGGCATCCCCTGGATATGCGTCTCGATCGTGGTCACTGCCAGGAGGACATCAATCATGTACTCACCGTCAATTCCATTTACGAATTGCCGTTTGGCAAGGGTAAGACCTTCCTGAATAACGGCGGCCTCACAGATGCGGTTGTCGGGGGCTGGAAACTTGCCGCGATCGTGTCGTACCACACAGGGGTCTGGTCTACGCTGGGCAGCAGTCAATCCCTGGGCATCTTTGTCAACGCCTTGCCTGACGTTTCCGGCCCGGTCAACAATTCTAATCTGCATGGTGGCTTAGGCAGGAACGGAAAACTCGGACCCTACTTCAACGTGGGGAGTGTGCATCCAGTCACCGCTGTAGGCGTGCAGGGAAATTCTTCGGTGCAAAGTATCGCCAATCCTGGATACGCAGATTGGGATCTCTCCGGTGACAAGACCTGGCGCATCGCCGAACGCTATGGTTTAACCTTCAGGGCAGACGTGTTCAATGCCTTCAACCGCGTCAACTTTTACAACCTGGACACAGGAGTGAATGACAGCAAATTTGGGTATCTGCAGAACGCCAACCCGGCGCGTGAAATCCAACTCGGCCTGCGTTTCACCTTCTAGGCCTCAACCCTTCCCATCATCTGGAGGGGGACGGGCGTTCACCGCTGCTCTTCTGGCTGCTGTCTGCCTCACCGGCAGTTCCTCAGCCGCAAGAGCGGCGGAAGACCCTGGAAACGAAACAAATGCGCTCGTGGTTTCTGCGGCTCATTCTGAAACCGGCAAAAGGTGCCCGTCGCAAGCACAAATAGACATGATCCTAGGCAATGCAAGCGCCTTGATGCAGCAAGGAAACTTCAAAGGGGCGGCCGCTCTCCTGGGGCCGCCTTCCACCCAGCTTTGTGATCCGCGCGTCAGTTTGTTGCTGGCCGGCGCGTATGAGGTGGGCGGCGATCTCCCCACTGCGCAGCAAACTCTTGAGCGCGCCCACACTGCCTGGCCGGCCAATAACAGCATCGCCGCCTCGCTGGCTCGCGAATACATGGGCAATCACCAGGTGGATAAAGCTGCGCAGGCCCTGGTGCATTTCCGTCCAACGCCAACCACGCCGCTGCAGGAAATGAAATTAGCCTTGCTGGTATTTATCTCCAGTCATCAACTCGTGGCTGCCCAGGGCGTGGCCCAGGCGGCCTACAAGGCCGATCCGTCGGCCAATTCCCTGGTGACACTCGCCAACACCCTGCAGCTGCAGGGCAAATTCAAAGATGTGGTAGCGCTGCTCAACCCCAGGCGGGGCATGTATGCGGGGTCGGCAGCCTTTCTGATCACGCTGGCCGAAAGCGAATATGATTCCATCCTCTACGATGTGGCCCGCGACGATCTGCAACACGCCATTGCGATCGATCCAGATTCCTATCAAGCACACTTTCTGCTCGCGAACGCCCTGGTGAAATTGGGCAACGTCGACCAGGCAATCAGCGAGTATCGACTCGCCATCGGGTTGTCTCCCGATCAGCCGCGGACGTATTGCCAACTGGCGCTGGCTCTGCAGACCAAACAAGATCAGGCAGGCGCCGAGGAGCAACTCGCAAAGGCTCTCTCGATCGACAGCCGCTACGGGCCGGCGCTGATCGAAATGGCACGAATCCGTCTCAGCCAGAACCACCCCGCCGAAGCAGTGTCGCAGTTGAATCTCGTCATCGCGGACAATCCCCGTGCTGAGCAAGCCTACTTTCTGCTTGCTAAGGCTTATGCGCAATTGGGCGACACGCAAAAGAGTGAAGAGATGGCAAAACGCCTGGTGAGCGTCCGCAATGCGAACTGGAAAAGTTCAGGGCATAAAGACAACAACGTGGATACCGGCGCAGCCGTCCAATAAAGATCTAGAACAACCAGGACAGTATGCCGCTGCGCCGCGCGGGTCTTGCAACCCGTTCGCGGCGACGACGGAACCAGCGACCCGATGGAAACCGAAAGGACCGTAATGATCTTCAGGCATTCTCTGCTTTGTTCTTTCTCCCTTATGACGTTATCGATGTTGACAGCAGCAGTGCCGCATGGCGTGGCGCAGTCCACAAACAGCCCGTCGGACCGCTGGTCTGCCCAGAAGGCAAACGACTGGTACAAGCAGCAGCCGTGGCTCGTGGGAGCGGACTTTATCCCCTCCAACGCCATCAATCAATTGGAGATGTTCCAGGCCGCAACCTTTGATCCAGCCATCAATGACAAGGAGCTGGGCATGGCCGAGAGCATCGGCATGAACACCGTCCGGGTCTTCCTGCAGGACCAGCTCTGGCAGCAGGACCCTCAAGGTTTCAAGCAGCGGCTTGACACCTTTCTCGGGATTGCAGCCTCGCACCACATCAGACCGCTGCTTGTGCTGTTCGATTCCTGTTGGGAGACCAATCCCAGGCTCGGTCCTCAACACCCCCCTATCCCTGGGGTGCATAACTCCGGTTGGGTACAGAGTCCCGGGAAGGCTCGCTTGCATGATCCGGCTGTAGAGCCCCAGCTGCAAGCTTATGTAACCGGCATTGTGGGCGCCTTCGCCAAGGACAACCGCATTCTGGGCTGGGATATCTGGAACGAGCCAGACAACCGGGGTCGGGACAAGATCGAAGATGTTGCCGCCAAGGTGCAGCGGGTGGATGAGCTGCTTCCCAAAGCCTTCGCCTGGGCGCGTTCTGTGCATCCAACGCAGCCATTAACCAGCGGAGTGTGGGGACGTGGCAACTGGGGAGACCCCGGATTGGAAAGCGAAACCACAAAAATCCAGCTGAGCGAGTCCGACGTCATCACCTTTCACAACTACGGCTGGCCCGAGGATTTCGAAGCACGCGTCAAGACTCTTCAAGCCTTGGGGCGGCCGCTCATCTGCACGGAGTATATGGCGCGCGGTGCCGGCTCAACCTTCGATGGCGTTCTTCCCGTGGCCAAGCAGTACCATGTAGGCGCAATCAACTGGGGCCTGGTCGCGGGAAAAACACAAACTTATCTTCCCTGGGACTCCTGGCTGCGCCCCTACGTTGAACTGCAGCCAACCATCTGGTTCCACGATGTTTTCAAGCAAGACGACACACCTTATCGCCAGCATGAAGTCGACCTGATTCGCGAACTCACCGGCCGCGGCGACCAGCGTATCTTCGCCGCAATGCCGGTATCCGGAAACTGAAAAATGCTCAAGGATATGTTTTCCTCCTGATCCTGCGGGATGCTACGTCTTACTTGCCCACAGGGATCCTCAAACGTTTGCTCGTCACCGACCTCCGCCTCGCACATGAACTGGCGCATCGCCGTCGTGGGGCGTGTGACGGCATCACTTAGAAGATCAACTTCGATCACCGGCATCGAGTTTTCTGTAGGACCTGAGCGGACCGTAGTGTTGCCAGTCCCGTCCAGCTTGTCAATCAATCGCGGTTTGCGCGCCGCTATCGTCACAATAGTCGTGTCATCTTCCAGCGGGGGACAGCTGCAAATCGCCGGACCTTACCAAGCATGGAGTTCGAACACGCGCTCGGACTGGCGAAGTGTCGCAACTAGCTAAAAAACAGGCCTTCTGCGGTGCGTGATAGTACCCAGTCCTTGTCCCCGCTGGGAATGAAGTCTATTCGGTCATGAATCAGAGAGATACCATCCGCATATGCTTCATGCGCTACTAGAAATGGGCAATCGGACCCCCACATCAAGCGCTTTGGGCCATATGCCTCATAGACATGCTCGATTAGAGGAATTAGATCAACGTGGGGAGGAGTCGCCTGGCCGAGGGCATAAAACCCTGAGAGTTTCACATAGACTTGAGGATATTTGGCCAAGGCACATAAGTTCCGAACATCTTGGTCCCTTATCGACCCTGTCATCCCAATTCGAGCGAGATGATCAATGACGATGGGCGTGTCAGGAAATTTGTGGCATAGCTCACCCACCGTTGCAAGCGCGTCCGGGTTGACGAGTAAACACATGGCCAGACGTTCTTTTGCCCCGCAACGGAACATCGCCACAAATCCCTCTTGGCTTAAGTTGGAGGGGGACACCTCATCTGGATACAGCCGGAAGCCGCGTACTCCCAGGTTGGCGAGTCTGCGCATTTCTTCGTCAGGCGCCCTGCTATTGCCGTCGATGACAGCAATACCTCTGAAGACACCGGGATATTGCTCGATTGCATCGAGCATGTACGAATTATCAAAGCCGTAATAGCTCATCTGCACGAGAACAATGCGGTCAACTCCGCTAGGCCGGGCATCACGTAGAATCTCATTTGGCAAATAAGCTGCCGGCTTCATCTCCGCGGTTGTAAATCCAGGCGCCAAACCATACTTCTGAACATCATTTGTCCAGACGTGTACGTGGGCATCAATGTAGTGCGTGGACTTCGTTTCAATCACAAGCATCCTGCGTTCGATTGAACCTGCCAACAAGAGCAGGCAAGTACATTAATACTGCCGCCCGATCTTTTGATCATCCCAGACTTCGCTTTCGTTCTTACACTTTGCGATGGTATTGATATCAACTAGAGTCTCCGAAATCCCGAACTTGATCCGGCCGATTCTTCCGTTGTCGTAAAAATCATCCTCAATTGCTTCCAGGTCCTTAAAAATCGAAATCAGTCCTTGCTTGTATCGGAGCCGCCCTCCGGTATCCAGGTAGGGTTCCATCAGGTATTCTGCTGCCCCCGGAGAAGCTCCAAATGAGTTCGTGATATGAAAATTTCCCGGCGCTGGCCTTTTAATCACTTCACTGATCCTGTTTAGGTTCCACTGATCGAAGTAGGCATTTTCAGCCGCCTCGTAGATCGATACAAGCTTGCGCAGGGCCGCGTCGCTCTTGGGCCGGTAAAGATCTTCCAGAGTCTTAGCCAGCACGCCATCAACATTCTTTTCAGTGTTGTTCATGAACCGCCCGCCAAAAGACATGTTGACCTCGGTGCTCGGATTCGCCACGGGCCCTTGGTAGTACATGACACCCTGTCCGCCTGCTTCGTACAGCTCCTTCATTGCTTTCCCAGTTCGCTGCACGTATGGCAAGAACCATCGCGTCCGTTCCCAGCGTTCGTTTGTGTAGATCCAGAGACCACCGGAAGTACCGTAGGCGCACTGAAGCCTCGGGATGAATTCTTTCCAGTCGCTCTGGGGGATATAGGTTCCGGCGTGGCCCTGGTCAAAAAGGCAGTCGATTTTGCTGCTGAGTTCAACAAGATATCCCCTTTCCTCCTCCGTGAAGCTGGTTCCCCACGTGCCGAACCCTTGGACTGTCGCGATCCGCAGCAGCGTTGGATATTTCCCACGAAGATAATCGGCCAACCTCCCCGTCACATAACAGAAATATTCAATGTTGTCAGGCCATTTCGCTATGCATTCGGCGGTCTTGCATCGTCCCTGGTCAGCCGCCTCTAAATGAAATCCGTCGATATCGTAGTTATTCGCCGCATAGTCAAAAACCTTATACAGCCATTGCCACGATTCTTCTTTTAACGGATTCATCTCATGCTTGTTGTCTGTTCCAAGTCCCGGGTTCTCTTTTAGGATCTGGTCGAAGCCCCAATTCAAAATGCCACTGGGAAAGCAGATTACCTTGATCCTCCGCTCGTGGGCGGCTTTCAAAATCTGGTTGATTCGGCGCTGCCGATCCCTATCCACTACACGCTGTACATCGACGGGCCATCCATATGTCGTCCAAAGCCCTGCGAGGTCGACAATGTTATATCCGGCCGCGCTCTGCACATCCAAGGCTCGCACGATACCATCGACGGTCTTATCATCCAGAACGCCATAGGGCCAATTCTCCAGGGTCGCCGCTTGATTCCGAAGATCATTGATCCACACGTCAAAGGCTATCCGGTAGCGGTATTGCCCCTTCTCAACGCTCAGATCGTTGCCCGTAATAGTTAACCTCCTCAACCAGATTTCATTTCACGCCGAAGCTCCAGGAGCATTGATCAAAGACTTCCTAGAATTGGCGGCCGACCTGCTGATCGTCCCAAACCTGATTCTCGTTCTTGGATCGTGCGATGTTGTTGATATCGACCAGCGTCTCCGAAATTCCGAACTTAATCCGGCCGATTCTTCCGTTGTCGTCGAAATCGTCCTCAATTTCTACCAACTGCTTGAATATAGAAATCAGTCCCTGTTTGTATTGAAGGCGTCCCTTTGTATCCAGGTAAGGGTCTATCAAGTATTGAGCCGCCCCAGGGGAAGCTCCAAACAGGTTTGTAAGGTGCAATTCGCCGGGCAGACCCACTTTCGGATCTTCTCGCATTCTCTTTTCGTTCCATTGATCGAAATAGCTACTTTCAGCGGCCTCGTAGACCGTTACAAGCTTGCGTAGCGCCGCGTTGTTCTTGGGCCGGTAAAGATGTTCAAGAGTTTCGGCCAATACATCCGCAACATTCTTTTCAGGGTGGGTCATCAATCTCCCGCCGAAAGAAATATTGACCTCAGTGCTGGGATTCTCGACTGGACCCTGGTAGTACATGACGCCCCGGCCGCCTGCGGCGTACAGGTCCTTCATCGCCTCTCCCGTCCGTTGCGCGTATGGTAAAAACCACCGCGTCCGTTCCCAGCGTTGTGGAGGGTACACCCAAATGCCACCCGAGGTACCATAGGCGCAGTGAAGCTTCGGGATGAATTCTTTCCAGTCGCTCTGGGGGATATAAGTAGTACGGTGGCCCTGGTCAAAAAGGCAGTCGACCTTGCTACTGAGGTCAACAAGATATCCCCTTTCCTTTTCCGTGAAGCTGGTCCCCCAGGGGCCGAACCCTTGGACCGTTGTGATCCGCAGCAGCTTGGGATATTTCTGGCGAAGATAATCAGCTAACTTCCCCGTGACAGAGCAGAAGTAAGCAACGTTGTCAGCCCACTTCTGCATGCATTCCGCGGTCTTGCATCGTCCCTGGTCAGCCGCTTCTAGATGAAATCCGTCGATATCGTAGTTGCTCGCCGCGTAATCAAAAACCTTGTAGATCCATTGCCACGATTCCTCTTTTAACGGATTCATCTCATGTTTGTTGTCAGTTACAAGCCCAGGGTTCGCCTTTAGAATTTGGTCGTACCCCCAATTCAAAATGCCGCTGGGAAAGCAGATCACCTTGATCTTCCGCTCGTGGGCAGCCTTCAAAATCTGGTTGATCCGACGCTGGTGATCCCTATCCACCACATGCTGTATATCGACCGGCCACCCATAGGTCGTCCACAGCCCTGCGAGATCGACAATGTTATATCCGGCCGCGCTCTGCACATCCAGGGCTCGCACGATACCATCGACGGTATTATCATCCAGAACCCCATAAGGCCAATTCTGCAAGGTCATTGGTTGATTCCGGACATCATTGATCCACACGTCAAAGGCTATCCGGTAGCGGTAGCCTTCGCCTGCGGTTTCGGCAAACGCCCTTCCGCCGTTGAACGCAGAATTCGTAAGTAGGCCAAGCCCGGCGGCAGTCGAAACCCCTAAAAACTCACGTCGATCCATTCTCATGTTAAGTACTCCTTCAAATATTCGGAATCCAGGCTGCAGTTAAGCCCTACCGACCACCACGATTGCGGCCATCAACATAACTATGCCCACAGTCATGATCGCCATTGCTTTCGGGCGGGCCCCTTTCCATTCACCCGTAAGCGCTCCCAGCACATTCGCGACAATGATCATGACTGACGTAAAGAGGATCCAGCCGGTAGAAGTTCCCAGCTTTCCTAACGAGAGTGCGCCGGCGCCATAGGCAGCCATGCCGGCCATCCAATCGATGCCCATCACGACTCCCAAACCCCAGTAGTGGATGGTTCCGGGCTCTCGAAACAGGTGACTGCTATGATTTTTGCGAAGCAAGTACAGGCTGTAGCCAAAATTACATAGGAAAACTGGGAAAAGAATCACGGACCAAAGGGCGCTTGCTGTTCCTGTAGGCCCCGCCCCCATTTGGTTGGCACGTTGACTGATCAGACCACCAAATGCGAATCCCAAATTCCCACACGATGAAAGCACTCCCGAGCCAACGGATAGCGCTAAGCCTGTCATCAGGTCTCGTGCCGAGGTCTTACTCCCTGGCTGAATAGCGGCATCGGCATCACCTTTCTTAGCGTCTCGTTCCCAACCGGCCCATCCGACTACTGCTGTGCCTATGAGCGCTATCACGACGCCAGCCATCGTTGACAGTCCCTGGTGGCGGAAGACTTGCTCTGGAGCCAGAACGATAAGCGGGACCAGCGTGCCGATTGAGGAAGAGAGGCCGAGCACAATTGCGAAGACAATGGCCATTCCCACATAACGGTAGGCCAGTCCCATCATGAGGGCGCCGCAACCCATCCCGGCGCCAAACAGCAGGGTGGCGATCAGGGTGTGTGGCCTGACATCCTGGAGCATCTGAGGGAAATGCGGTACGAGAAGGCAGGCCAGAAACCACGGGGAGAGTAAATATGCAACGCTTGAAAAGCACGCCCACGTGTTCTCCCATTGCCAACGTTGGGTGAACTTCATGGGGAGAAAGACGCTGCCCTGGAGCGCTCCTCCAAGCAAGACGGCGAAAACCCCGAATCCCATGCTTGCCGCCACGCACTAAGCCTTTCGTTCAGAAATCCGCTGCAACGTCTCTTGAACTGCCAACATATCAATGATCGACAGAGCAAGGGCTAGCGAACAAGATGCCAGCCCCCGAAGTAGACCCGGAGTCCCGCTCGAGAGTGAGAGCTGAGACGCCGGCAAGAGATTCACTTAAAAGATCAGGTCTAAGCCGAACTGGATTTCACGGCCAGCATTGGCTGCAGTTAATGTTCCAAATTGGGGAGTGCCAAAGCTCGTGGACGGCGGTTGAAAGTTTGCGCGATTGAATAGGTTAAAGGATTCTGCCGTAAAGCGGACGTTCAGTGCTTCAAAGACTTGTGTGTTCTTCTGAAGGCCCATGTTCCAGAGAATTTCACCGGGACTGTCAAGGGGGTGACGAACCGAGTCCCCGTAGAAGTAGTTGGCCACACCTATCGTGCCACCGTGGGGAGCCGCGAAGCACGCCGTGTTGAAAAACATGGCAACCTTTTGGCGGTTGGAGCGGCCACGGCCGAGGTTAGGACTGCAAACCTTGTCGGGGTAACCGATACCTCCATTGTTCAGATTGTCCCAGGAGTTCGTAACAAAGGCTTCATGGCTTCCGGAAAACATCGAGGTAATTCCCTCAAGCTGCCAGCCACCGACGATTGCGTTAGCAACCCCCGACGCATTATTTAATAACCGCTGCCCGTGGCCAAAAGGCAACGCATAGATATAGCTGAATGTAAGAGCATTCCGAACATCGAATTCGCAGTTGGAGTATTCCGCCGCACGATTATTCGGTTGCTGGTATTCGTCGCTCTCGGACTCGATATACGTACCATCGCTGTTATCCAGGCATTTTCCCCATGCATATCCGACTGTATAGGCGAGGCCGTTCGTAAATCGCCTCGTCATCTTTGCCTGGAGGGCGTTATAGTTCGAGTTTGTTTCTCCATATTGATAGCTGATCCCTCCAAAATTTGTATAAGGACGTCGCGGGTTAATCAGTCCGGGCCCTGGAGGGGCCAGGTTCGGGGAAGAGAAGCTGTAAAGATCAACGCCGCTATTCCCAAGATATCCAACCGTGAGCACATTCGCACCGAATGCGTGCTCTACAGCAAGATTCCACTGATAAACCAAGCCATCTCTTATATGCTGTTGCGTGGCCTCAACCGCTATACCCGCCGCCGGACTATTCAACAATGGATTGGACCTGTTAAACGTGGCAAGGGTAGTCAAATCGTAAGTGGCGCCGACGCTGGTAACGAATGGCGGATTCAGGCTCATATTGACAATGGGATCGGTGGTCAGTGGTTGCCAATACATTCCAAACCCAGCTCGCACCACACTCCCTACACCGACACGGTAGGCGGCCCCGAGGCGCGGAGACCACAGTAGCTTGTGAGGATCCACCAGGAAGGGGTTCCACCCCGGAGGATTTGCCGGCTGACATCCGCCGGGAGGGCAACCCGGCGCGTTCGCTTTTGGATAGACCAGCGTGGCAATCGGAGGAGTGCTAAGATCCACGTTGGCGAGTCTTCCACTATGTGATAAGAACCGCTGGTCGAAATCAAATCTTAGGCCCACATTTACTGTCAGGTTCGAATTAACTTTCCAGTCGTCTTGGAACCAGAGCCCATCCTGCCACCTCCATACATCCTGGTAAAAGGGCTGCGGGAGGGAGGAAATGCTCCTTGGAAGCTGCAACAAGTAGTCGGCTAGCGCATTCCCGGTAAAGAAGCCGTTGTATGACCAGCTCCCTGTCGGTCTGATCGCTTCGGGAAAATTATAGAATTCGCGCCATAGCTTTCCACCGAACTTTATGTTATGGGATCCGCGATTGAAGTAGAACAGCAAATCACCGTCATAACTGTCACCGTAAAACTGCCGTGGCCGTCCGAAGAGACTGTTCCCGAAAGAGCCGAATCCAGTGACGCTGACTCCGGGCGGCGCTTGAGCGGAATATGCGCTTGTCGTGAAACCGTACGCTCCGGGCACCAACCCCAGTTCCGTCAGCATATTTTTATTTCCGGTATTGGCGGTTGTTTCGTCCGCGAATCCGTGATTCCAGGAGAAGTTCAGCTGGCCGACGAAGGAGGGAGTAAATGTGTGAATAGCCTCCATAGCGGCATTTTGCCCAATATTGCGTACCGGCCGCAGAAATTCGGAGATGTACCAAGGCGTCTCCCCATTAGCCCAGGTCCCAAGGTAGCGCAGCACAAGGCTTGTTTGTTCGCTAAAAGTATAATCACCCCTCGCAACATAAGAGTTGTAGTTAATCGGCGCCGGCGCAGCGATCCTGAAATTCCCTTGTCCTACGGGAACATTCGTATTGGGCAAGGGAATAAAATCATTGAACCACTGAGTAGACAGGGGGTTGACCGGTACTTGATTGTGAACATAGGGAACCCCTGTGTAGGGATTGATAACCGGATTTGGAATGCTCGAAAGATCTCCTGATCGCTCCGCGGCTGTGGGGTAATCGGCGACCAGTTGCTGTCCTTGGGACTGGCGAAATCCCTCATACCCGCCAAAGAAGAAGGCCTTATTTCTTATGATTGGGCCGCCGGCCACGCCTCCGAATTGATTCCTGTGGAGGGGCGGACGTGTCGTATTGAAATAGCTGCGAGCATCGAGGTCGTCGTTCCGAATGTACTCCCACACACTGCCGTGAAGCCTATTTGTACCGCTTTTGGTAGCCGCGGTGATGGCGCCGCCAGCGCCATTCGCATACTGCGCATCGAAGTTTGATGTCTGTACTCGAAATTCGCTGAGCGAATCGATCGGAGGAATAACGCGAATAACCTGCGTCTCGCGGTCTTGTAAGCTGCTTCCGTCGATGTAATAGCCGTTATTCCCACCACGTAAGCCATTCAGAACCACATTTGGCGGAGTAACCGATCCCATGATGCTCTCATGGGCCGTTGTCCCGTGAAAGTTCACGGCTCCGGGTGTAAGGTAGTTCAGCGAGATCCAACTCCTCCCGTCCAGCGGTAAGTTCGTGAGCTCCTTTGCGGTAACTAGTGTGCCGACCGTGGCGGACTCCGTGTTAAGTGTCGCAGCAGTAGCAGCGGCTACGCTTACCTGAGTCGTCGTGGCACCCACTTTTAGAGTGACATTTACCGTCGATACCTCATCCACCTCAGTAACAACGTGCGCAGCGGTGGTCGTTTGGAAGCCTGGCACCTCAGTACCGACCGTATAAGTTCCAGGCGGAAGACCCCTGACGAAATAATCGCCGGAGCTGGACGAGACGGTTTGGCGTTGCACTCCTGTTGACTCGTTCGTTATCGTTATTTTTGCATTAGGAACGGCAGCGCCTGTTGGATCGGTGACAGTGCCCGCGATCCCTGACGCGCCGATCTGACCATGTAGGGCGAGGGGCAACAAAGAAGTGCAAAGAGCCACGGTTATCCACGCCAACCACAAGCTCAAAATCGGAGCTTTAGTCTTAGGGCGTCCTGCTTTCATGTGAGTGCCTCCTCATTGGTCCAGCATAGTAGTCGATAGTCCTCTCTTCGGGCCTGATTTTGTCAGGCTGACTGAGCTGTCAGCCAAAGCGATGCATCTTTGTGATAAAACAGTGGATGTGCACACCCAAGATGTCAAGATGAATTGTCTTACCGGGCTGGTCTAAAAGAGAGACGGGGCTGTACGCGTTAGAGAATCAACGTCGAAGCCCTTGCAACAAGTGTGTTCGCGATAGCGCCGCCCCAGGAAGTGTGTGGAGACGCCCCGTTTCCAAAGCATTTGCAAGCAATTTAGACCGGCATGGTAAGTAAATTGGGTTTGCATGCGGCATTACTTTGTGATTAGGTTGACATCCATGCGAGAAGCAGCGGCCCAAAAACACTAATCGTTGCATGGCCCGGTATTCTCTAAGGGGGCAATAGTAACCTGTGCAAGTGCGAGACTCTCTACATTTCATGTATCGCCTTACACCGGGACTCTTGCTCTTTGCTTTTGCTGCTACTGCGGCATCTGCCACCGCATATCGGAAGACACAGGCCCCTCTTGAGGAGTTCAATCTCGTACCCTATCCGCAAAGAGTTACGATCAAGCCCGGAACTCTGACAATCACATCGTTGCCGGCGATTCATTTGCTTTCTGGAGCCGGAGCAAAAGAAATCCTTGGCCAGCAACAGCTGTCAAGTTTTTTCCACAAGCGCATCGCACCTGCGGAGACCGCTGAACGCATCCATATCGTGCTTGGTTCGTTAGAAAACCAGCGGAGTGTCTCGCCCTGGCTTAATTCCAGGCAAACCGCAGTACTGCACGGTTTGAGCTCACAAGCTTACATTCTCAGGATCGACAGTTCGCAGATCGCGATTATAGGGCGGACTGAGCTTGGAACCTTGTATGGCGTGCAGACTTTGATTCAAATGCTGAGCCAGTCGCAGCCCGAAATGCGGCTGCCATTGCTGGAGATTGAGGACTATCCTGAGGTCCCGGACCGCTACGTCGATGTAACTTTCTCGTGGTATGCCCATTACGGCGCCATCGATATTGGGTTTGGGACGCAGCTTTGGGGAGAGGATCAGTGGCGGTGGTTCATCGACTGGTGTCTGGCCCACAAGATTAACGGCATCGACCTCTGCATTTATGGCTATTGGCCATTCACCTTTCAAAAATATCCGGAATCGACTCTCGCCAACATTCCTATCAAAACCTATGACCCAAAGAATGGAAATGTGACAATTGTTCGAATGGCTCATCCGAACATTGAGAGAGAGTTTCTGCCGGCGTTAATTCGTTACGCTCAGGAACGCGGAATAAGTGTAAATGCCTATATTGGTCTTAATACATTCGATGGCGGATATGCAAAAGAGCATCCCCAATCCCAAATCTTTCCTGGAAAGACATATGCTCTGGATCTCAGCAATCCCGCTGCCCGCCGGTATCTGCGTGACTCCCTGCGCAGAATCATGCAGATGGGCTTTGATGGGATCACTTTTGAGATGATTGAGTTTCCAAGCTCCGTCTGCACCAATTCTGAATGCATTTCGAAATACTGGGCCGGAAACGATATTGTTCCCAATTCCGTTCCTAAACTGACTCCACTACCCGTCCGCGTTCGCGCAGATGCGGATCTTCTGAATGATCTGTATAAGGTAATTGCGGACGAGAACGCGCACGCCGATGTCGGACTAATCTACCATCGAATCGTTGAAATGTATGGCTGGGGGCCCGGGACTCTGGAGGCATTTCGCCAGTTCCGCGGGATGATTCCCAAAGAAGTGTACTTCCTCCAGGGACCGCGAGCCCCTCTCGACGGGACAATTGAAGGATCTGAGTTTGAAAAGTGGGTGAACATTGCGGGGCGCCAGACCTATCGCCATTCGGACAATATCGGTGGCGATGCTGCATTCTACACTCGCCGCCTCTACATCAATAACGACCCGGCAACCCGTAGCGACAAGCCCTTAGCTTCGCTGGAATGGGAAATCGCGCAGCACCGTGCCGCGGCGAAGCTTCATCTTGGTGGCGCTACAGGCTACGGGTTTGAATGGTATGGCGACGAGATCTACCCATTGATCCTGGCACAATACAGTTGGCGGTCGAGTGGACCGGACGCGGTTTCTGATCACGGATTCCTTGAATATGCGAGTCAGTCGATGTATGGAAAGAAAGTCGGAACATTAGTTGCCGAAGCCTTAGCCCTCTCTCCACCGCCGATGGATCGCTACACGCCCGCATGGGAACAGCCTGCGCGTGATGCGGTGAAATATGCACAACAGGCACTTGATGAATACTCGGGTTCCGAGGCAGAGTACCGTATGAGCCTGGAACAGATTCGTACCGCGACTCTCAGAACGGTGGGGCTTTACGAGTTGGAAGAATTGGAGGATGCTGCTGGAAAGGCCACGGGAGAGCAAAAAATTAAGCTTTTGGAGCAGGCATTAGCGAAGGCCGAGCAGGTCGGGGATTTGATTCTGAATGGAAAACCGCGAGTTAACTATCTCGATTGTTATGGTGAGCATGGGTTCAGAATCTTTGCAACAATCCAATCGTTATCTGACGAACTTGGACTGAAGGTTCAGGACAAGTTCGTCGTGCCAAAGGAGAACTAGAGTTTAGGCGCGCCGTGTTTAATCCTCCTTTCCTCCTTTCCGGCAGTTGAGAAGTTGAGAGACTCGGTCGCGCTGAAATTGCTGTTTTAATTCCCTCAATTCCCTGGAAAAGTCTTTGGGAGAGGCATGCCGTGTCCTGAGCCGGATTCGATCCTTTGCATTAGACCTGTACGGCCTTAGGAAGCAGACACCGGGTTGTGAAATGGTTCATTTCTGACAAAGCGGACGATCTCTTGCGCCAAAAGCTCCGCTGACCGGATTGCGGTCTCCCGGCTCGAACCTGCGATATGGGGCGCGAAGGTTACGTTTTTTAGTTCAAGAAGCGGATGATGAGGATCGATGGGCTCCGTGTCATAGATGTCGAGCGCGGCACCGGCGATGCGCCCTTCTTTCAGAGCGGTATATAAAGCGCGATAGTCCACCAAATCGCCCCTGGCAGTGTTGATTAGATAGGCCGCCGGCTTCATCATATGGAACTGCTTTTCCCCTATCATGCGCAAGTTTTGTGGAGTAACCCGCGCATGAAGGGAGACCACGTCCGAACGCGCAAGGAGAGTGTCCAGATCAACCTGGCTCACCTGGCGCTCCTCAAAGGTCCGAGCGTCTACAAAAGGATCATAGGCGATAATATTCATGCCCAAACATTGGAGCATCTGCGCCAGTAATCTCGCGACGCTGCCAAACCCAACAAGGCCGGCAAGCAGTCCGGGAAGCTCCCGCGGAGCATTCTCGAAGCGATAACAATCTCCTCTCCAGATCCCTACCTTCATATCGGCATGACACTCTGAAATTCGCTTCAGCTGAGACAGAATTAAGCCCAACGCGAATTCGGCTACGGCCTGCGAATTCCGCCCTGGAAGATTAACGACAGGTATCCCTCTTTTTGCTGCGACGTTCGTATTGACGCTTACAGGACCCCCTCGCGCAACTGCAATCAGCTTCAGTCGTGGGGCAGACTCGATCATGCGTTTTGTAACTGCGCCGTAATCCGTGACGATTATGTCAATGTCATTCAATTGAGAGACCATCGCGTCAACGTCTCCCACGGCTTCGTGAACCTCTTCAACATCTCTCAAGGGATCATCGGGCCATCTGGTCTCAAGAACGGTGTAATTCGCCTTCCGATGAATGGCGTCGAGATGTGTTTCTATAGCCCCCTTAAACATCTGGTGGGTAACAAAACGATCGCCAATAATCAAGATATTGAGTTCCTTGCTACTCATTTCGACCTCATAGCGGATATTAAAGAGGAACATATTTGCGGCGTTCCGTTGATCGGAAACATCGCTAATCGTGAACTGCCGATTCCAAGCAAAGACTGTTATTGCCAATGTTAGCTTGGATGGGGCCTGCCTGCGTGACCATATCCAGTGGAATCCGATCACCGCCTAGTCTAAAAGAATCACAGGCTCTCTTCGATTTGGTTGATCTTTAGCAGAACAGCAGCGATTTGTGCTCCCCGCCCTGTTACTACTTCAGACCATCTTGGTAACAAATTGGTGGTTGTCGAGAGCAGCCGCGGGCTATATTATGCCGCTTCACGAAAAACCGGCGCCCGGGGGTGATGCAAGTGTGAGATCCACAGAAGGAATTCACGGCGGGATACCACGGTAGAGCGGATCATCGGGGTTTCAAATGCTGCAGCCAGAGAGGAAGAATATTTGAATCCCTCGAAGAGAAGTGGGCTTTGTTTTTGCCAATCGTGAGTAGAAGAATGAGGCTGAAATGACAGTTGAAAAACTCTCCCAGCTAATTGACAATTGGCGGCCCGACATTATTAAGTTTACCAGTGAGCTGGTCGCCACTCCGAGCGAAAGCCCTACTGGCGATGAGCGAAAGATCACAGAGCTCATTCTGCAGAAATTGGATCGGCTCGGAATGGACGGAGCAGAGGTGGTCGAGCAAGTGCCGGAACACCCAAACTTGTTATATCGGGTTTCTGGGACGGGCGGCGGGCCGACGCTGCTCTATGTGGCGCATACCGATACCAAGCCCGTAGGAGCCGCAAGAGATCAATGGGCTACCGATCCGTTCTGTCCCACAATTAAGAATGGCAAGATGTATGGCTTGGGTGCGGCAGACATGAAAGCTGCCGTCGCAGCTATCGTCTATGCGGCCGCGGCACTGAAGCAGGTCCAACCGCGGCGTGGGGATCTACTGCTGGCCTTGGTTGCAAATGAAGAGGGCGGGAGCAAGTACGGCGCCCACTATCTCTGCGCTAAACATGGTGTAAAGGCCGACATGGCGCTTATCGGCGAACCGCCCGGGGTAACTAGAGAATGGGAATACATCCATTTGGGCTCTCGCGGAGTTTCCTGCTTCACGATCAAGGTCTATGGGACGCAAATCCACAGCAGCGTTTCCGATCAATTGGGGTCAGTGAATGCAAGCGTCAAGCTGGCCGAGCTCATCACCCGAATGCGCCGGGAATTGAAGCTGCAGTACGCCCCCCATCGATTGTGTCCTAATGGAGTAACGATCAATTTGGGAGTATTCATAAAATCCGGTGTCTTCTTCGGCGTTAATCCTGGCTATGCCGAGTTTGGGACAGACATCCGCACGGTTCCAGGAATGCGAAAGGAAGATCTGGTCCGCGATCTGGAAGCTTTCTTGGAAAAGTGCCGCAAGGACGATCCCTCGTTGAACGTGAAGCTTGAAATGGCGCCCCCTCCTCTAGACTGGATCGGCCCGACGGAGGTCAGCGAAGATCTCCCCATCGCCAGAGCACTCGCATCAGCTTCTCAGAAAGTCCTTGGCTTTCAGCCGCCTTTTGGTATTTACCCTGCGGGCACGGATTCTTCCCATTTTCAGCTTGAAGCTGGCATTCCAACTATCCCAGCCTGTGGCGCGGGGATGATTTCAGTCTGCCACGGCGCAAACGAGTGGGTGGGTGTGGAGAGCATCGTTCAGGCATGCAAAATTTACGCACTCGCCGCATACGACGTCTTGCAGGAAAGTGTGTGAATGCTGTTGAATGTGCTCAAGGATTCCTCACACAGAAACTCCGGAGCTTGGGTCTCTTATCGTCATCCAGAACGGCAGATGGACCGGTGGGCCACCTAAGGAGATGAAAGGCGTAGCGCGCCGCATCCTGTCATTCCGGGCAGAGTCGAGGACTCATTCATTGCGCTCGCACAGGATGACATTGGTTTAGCTCAACCAGATGGACGGATGCTGTTGCTAGGAGAAATATGGAACGAGTCAAAGTTGGCGTTATCGGCGTCGGCCTCTGGGGTGTGAACCACGTCGAAGCCTATCGAGGATTGCCATACGCAGAAGTAGTGGCGGTGGCGGACCCGGCGCCCGGCCGGGCGGAGGAAGTCGCCAGGAAATACGGTATCCCTCATTGGTTCGAGGATTGTGAAGCGTTGTGCGCGCTCAAAGATATAGATGCGGTAAGTATCGTAACTCCGGAATCGGAGCATTTAAAGCCAGTCGAAGCTTCGGCGCGAGCGAAAAAGCACATGCTGGTGGAAAAACCGATGGCACATTCAGTCTCTGAGGTGCAGAGGATGATTGCTGCTGCTCGGCAAGCCGATGTCATTCTAATGCCCGGCCACTTGTTACGATTCGAAACCCGATATGCCACTGTAAAGGAGATGTTGGACAATCACGAACTCGGCTCTGTCGTTTCAATCCAAGCGCGTCGAAACCGGACCAAAGGAAACTTCAAAAAGTATGGGCGTGCCCATCCCATCTTTGCGGTCGCTGTCCATGACATTGACCTTCTCTTGTGGTATGCGCAAGCTAAAGTCCAGCGGGTCCGAGGATATCAGCGTAATATCCAGGGAAGCGCAGTGCCGGATGTGGTATGGGGGATCGTCGAGTTCAGCAATGAAATATTGGGAATAATTGAAACCACGTGGCTAACCCCAGATGCCGCAGGAGTCTTCAGCAATGATTCGCTGCAGCTCATTACAGATAGTGGCATTGCCAGAATCGACCTGGTGGACGGTGGACTTAGCTTTTGGCTGGAGAAGGGCCTCTATGTTCCCGACACGATCGCAGCTCCCAGGATACGTGGCCATGTCGACGGGAGCCTGGCGGCGGAGTTATCCTACTTTCTAGCTTGCGTGATAAATGGGACTAAGCCTCAAGTGGTAACAGCAGAGGACGCTCTGGAGGGTATCAGAGTTGCCGTAGCATTGGTCAAATCGGCTGCTGAACAGCGCGACATACTGCTCGATCCTGTTTAGTTGCATGATCGCCTCTCCGCTCCACATCATCGCATAGAACGCAAATATCTGCGTCAGAAGCGCCGGCGGTCTAAAGTCTAAAGCTGGAACGCCGCGTAGCAAGCCTACCTCGAACCAACGAACACATTTCCTGCGTCGCAACGAACGGTAGAAGATGGAGATCCGCGTACGAGAATGCCCGTTGTTTTTTTTAATCCTCCTCCAATCTGCATTGCGTCGGCAGCACGGAACTCATAGATGATGGCGCAGCGAGGATGAATCGACCGATTCGGATACGAGCCATGCACCGTCAGAACGTGATGGATGGACGCATCGCCTGGCCCCAAAATCAGATCGGACGCCTCGTAGCGCGACTCAATGAACCGGTCGTCATTCACGTGTAGTAAGAGGTTCCCGTTTTCGTCAGTATGTTTAAGCTGCCCGAATTTATGAGATTTCGGGATAACCCGCATGCAACCATTTTCGACGGTCGTATCATCCAGCACGATGAAGGCAGCGCAAAGGTCATAGTTCGTGTGTGGCAGATACGGGAAGTCCTGATGCCATTTCACCTCGCCAGCGCCTATCTCCGGTGGCTTCCAATTTATTTTGCAATGCTGGATCTCGATGTTGGCACCTACTAAGGCTTCAACTGCATCGAGCAGCTTTGTATTGCGCGCCAACTTGAGAAAGGCGGGATCCAAATATATGATGTCGTGGATAATCGACAAGCCATCGTACCCTTTTCTGCGGTTCGCCTGCCGCTGCTCTTGCACTAGCGGCGTATTGACGGCATCGCGCAGTTCCGCTAATTGGTCGCGGTCGAGTAGACCACGAATGATAAGGTAGCCGTCCTGTTCGTATGCCTCGCGTAATTGGTGTGCCATCGATGCTTCAAGCATGGCCATCTCCTTCCTGGTTTGGCCTCACGTTATGACCGGACCGTTGCTATGTGCCCGGCGCCCGCCACATGGGGGTTAGAAGGTCCTGGTTAACGATCTTCATGAATTCCGTGTATACTCTCTGCCATTTGTCATAATGTTTCGAGTATTCGGAATGAGCGCTTCTACTCGGAAAAAACTCCTTCTCAATCTTTACCCATCTGTCGACAGCCTCTCCAAAGCTTTTGAATAAACCTGTTCCAATTCCGACGCACATCGCACAGCCCAAGGAAGTCGCTTCTTTGGCCGATGGAATGCTGACCGGTATGCCGAATACATCCGCAATAATTTGCGGCCACAAGAAGCCCTTGGCCGCTCCCCCACAGAATGTAATGCGGTCCGGTGTTGTACCCGCAAGCTCTCCAAGAACCTTGTAATTTCCATAGGATGCATAGGCCGCGCTTTCCCAAAGCGCTCGTATGCATTCCCGTTTTCCGGATCTGCCGGGATTGTAGATATCAAAGTTCAAGAACGACGGAGCGGCGTGCTTCCACAATCTCGAATTGTGGACGTAGGAAAAGAGCCCAATGACTCCGTTCGCGCCAGCAGGGACTTGTGCCGCCTCCTTCTCCATCAAATAGTAAGGGTCAAACCCCTGTTCACGAGCCCGGCGAACCTCCTCTTGACAGAAGCCGTCCCTAAGCCAGCGAGCTTGCTGACCAACAAGGAAGGTGATGCCCTCGGTCATCCAACGGCCGGCATTTACATGGCAGAGCGTCCGGGGACGGAATTCCGGATCGATAAGTGGCCGATCCGAGATAACCGTAGTCTGCCAAAACGTTCCGCCAACCAACGCCCATTGGCCGGGCTCGATGTTACCTATTCCTAAAAGCGCTAATTGGGTATCGGCCCCGCCCGAAACCACGGGGGTGCCGGCCTTCAGTCCCGTAGCTGCAGCGGTATCATCGGTGATCTTGCCCATTACGGTGCCCGGCTCGACGACGGGAGGATAGATCTTCTCGGGTAAACGGCATACTTTGATCGCTTTTTCAGACCATGCGCGCGCCTTCAGATCAAATAGACCCGAGCTACAACCCATTGTAGGATCAGTGACGATGCTGCCGGACAGCTTAAAGAGAATCCAATCGCTGATCATGCTCATGAATGCGGTCTGCTTCAGAACATCGGGTTCGTGCTTGTTGATCCAGCGAAATCTGGGCGGCGAGATAATGTTTAGCCAATCGCCGCCGATCCGGTACAGATCCTCAGCGATTCCCTCACGGAGCATTTCGACCACTTCTTCGGTGGCTCGAGCGTCTATGTTGGGGCAGGCCCAAATTTCTGTTCGATTGGCGTCGTAAAGAACCATTCCCTCTCGCATGCTCGTGGCAGAGACGCCGATAATTTGTGCTGAATCGATGCGGCTCGCGGTCAGCGCCTCCCGCACACAGCAGCACAGAGTTTGCCAGACTTCTTGAGTGTCAAAAACCTGGGAACCGGGATATTGCGGAAGCACCTTCGGCAGCCATTCCTTCTGGACTACCGACACTTCATTCCCATCGGTGTCAAATACCACTGCCCTGCCACTGCCTGAACCTGCATCCAAGACCAGAATGTAACCATCAAATGTCATAGACTCTCATCGCTGCCATCTTCCATGGCAACCCTCCCCAGTCGGAGATCAGGCATGTGGCATGATCGGCAAGACAATATACGAAGGTTTTTCATGGTCATGGTAGACCGTGTTCGTTGCGACTACGGCTTCTTGAGCTTTGGCGCCAACTTTCCAAATATTTAAGTTTCGGCTGTAGCGGGGAAAGTTGCTGCTGGCTATGCTCACGCGTATCCGGTGACCTTTTCTGAAGACATTGCTCGTTGCCCAAAGGTCAATGGCAATGGATGAGGGTTCCCCCGGCTTCAATGGAATGGGTTTCAGTTTGGAATCTCGATAACGCGCGCGCTGGATTCCATCGGTGATCAGGATTGACCGGCCGTCGGCCCAGACATCTGTAAGTTTAGCGACGAAGTCAGTGTCCTCGGCTGTGGAAGAGATGTAGAGATGGACTGTGACCGGCCCTGTAACTTCCACATCATCCTCAAGAACTTCTGTTGTGTAAGTGAGGCAGGAGTCTTCAGCAGGGCGTTGATCGCGTGGACCAGCCTGTAACCCCAGCTCCGCCATGTGCTCATCCGCCGCTTCAAGGTTCTTCGGCAATAGATCCTTAGAATGCGAAAGCGCGTAGAGCGTATTGCCACCTATGGTTCGAGTCGGTTGCAGAGGGTCGTATGAGAAGCTGTCGGGCATTTCCGCCTTTGTAGGCGGCGCGGGACTGAGTATGCCATGGTTGAGAGATGACAGCCCGACCGAAGGACCGCGATGCAAATAGTATCTGACGTATTGCACGCCCGGTGGGGGCCACTGGACGAGCTTCTTCCAAGTGTTCGAACCCATTGTGAACAAGGTGATTGGAGGCTCGTTGGCGAATCCGTTATCTTTGTCTTTTAGCCAATGATCAAACCAGTGCTCGACGAGCTGATTGAAATCGATAATTGCTTCCGGACCGAAGTCCAACTCACCAACGCGCCTCATGAAATTGTCACTCACCATAGGTCCGTGCATCCATGGTCCAATGAATAGTCTCTGAGAGGATCGAGCCTTTTGGGAGGCTGCATCGCGTGATAAGCCCATAAAGTTAGCAATAGTGGCTCGGATGAATATGTCGTACCATGCTCCAAAATGGAGAATTGGCACGTCGACCTCCGAGTAGTGCTTAGAGAAGTTCCAGTGATCCCAAAAAGCTAGATCTTCCGGGGGGTGTGAGACAAAATCCCTAAGCCACTGGAATGGGTCAGCGTAGTAAGCGTTAGACAGGGACGGCAGCTCATGAAAGACCTCTTCCATGTTTTCGTCGACTGCTCGAGTCAAAGATCGTATACGATTCGCCAGAGCGTCGACGGATTGTGCCGTGCCCCAATGCAGATTGAGACCGAGTTCGAAGACTCCACCTCTGTAAACCCATTCCTCTGTCAAGTCCGCACATGCCTCGCGAACGAACATGCACTCAAGCCCCGCTGGTCGCGTCGGGGCCATGAGGTACTGAGTATTTCCGCTATAAGATCCACCAAAGGTCCCAATCCTTCCGTTGCAGAAGGGATGTTTCGCGAGCCACTCGATCGTGTCTCTCCCGTCTTGATTCTTTCCCCAGCCGTCGTCCAACAACGGGTACCAGACCCCCTCGGAGGCAAAGCGTCCTCGCGTGTCCTGAATTGCCACCGCGTATCCGTGACCCAGCAGATACGTGTGCGTGTGCGACCACATCATGGTGGCATTTTCCTTGTTGTACGGAGTTCTCTCCAGCACGAGCGGGTATGAGCCCGCCGAATCCGGAGTATAGAGGTCGGTAGCTAGCCTTGTCCCGTCTCGCATCGGGATCATTACATTTCTCTCACATCTCATCTTGGAGTGTGCCTCCCGAATAAGTTCGTCGCATCTTCCGGCGATTAAAGCCAGCAAAATTATTTCACCAGGTCGGTCACAATGTTTCACAGGGGAGGGAAAGGGCGCCGAATGAACCGTTGTTGGTGTGGGCCGGTATTGCGACAGCAACTACGTCAGACGGAATGAACCGTGCTTTTCGCGTGTTCGATACACAAATTCGAAAAGTCGTCGAGATAAGAGGAGGTGTGTCTCAGATGAAGAGAAACAAGGCCGACGGTGCGGAAAATAGGAGTATCGGCGACACGAGCAAAGTGTAGTTTCTGTTGAATTGCCCGCTCTTTTGGTAAAAATGCAATACCATTTCCCTTAGAGAAGTGTTCCACCACTGCCTCATCGTTTTCAAGCTCCATTTGCACGTTGAGAGAGAGCTTCAGCTGGTGGAAGAGAGTCTCCAGGATCTGTCCTGTGGCGCTATATGAAGGGAACGCAATAAGAGGCAGATCATCGAGTTCCTGGGGCCGGATGACTTTATTCCTGGCTAGGGGATGATGTTTCCCGACCACGAGCACCAGCTCTTCCCTATAAAGAGGTTGTACTAGCAATTCTCTGCCAATGAAGGGTGGCAAACTTCCAATGAGCAGATCGATCATGCCGGTTCGAACATCTTCAAGTATCACGGGCCATGTCCCTGTCTTGATATGAATAGCCACTGATGGGTGCTTTTGCTTAAACTTTTCGAAGATGGCCGGCAGGAAGAAGTCAAGCATCGTAGTTCCGGTTCCCAGCGTCACATGATGAGTAATTCGTGTTGACATCTGCGATACGGATCGGGTTGCGCTCATCACTTGATTGAAGATTGCGGTCGTATGGCTCAGCAGGACCTTGCCGGCCTCCGTTAAGAAGACCCTGTTATTTGCTCGCACAAACAGCTCAACGTGAAGTTCCTCCTCGAGCAATTTAACCTGGCGGCTGATTGCAGAATGCGAAACATGAAGCCTCTCACCGGCCCTTGTAAAACTCGACGTCTCGGCAACTAATTTGAACATCTCCAGTTGTCGGAGATCCATGTCATTGTCCTCCAAAAATTCGGCAAAGCCGCCCGATGTTACTCCTAACGATTGGTTTTAGCGAAGGCCAATCGTTCGCGAGTGGGAAAGCACATCGACCTGATTGTAGGCCGGTGCATCGGACATAACCATATGAACTCAGGCCGATTCGGCGCAAGGGAGAATGTAGTCTTCTTAATCTCAGTCACCAACCAGCTGTCCAGTCACCACCCAGCTGTCCGAGAAGTCGTTTGCAAAAAGCCGAGTGGTCGAAGGCTGATGAAGAGCCTTTAGCGCACCATTTTGGATGCAGCGCGAATTAACTCTCCAGAAAGGCCATCTAGGGTGCGTTCGACGGCCATCTCTGTTGCCAGAAGCTGGATGCCGGAGTTGAAGGTGGGATAGGGGTGGATGGTACCGGCTAGATCGCTGACCTTGAGCTTCCGCTCCATCGCCAGAACCAATTCCATGATTGCCTCCCCGGCGCGTTGGCCGACGATTGTTGCCCCCAGGATGGTGCCGTCTCGCGTCGTGATGATCTTGATCATTCCAACATGATCGTTGTCGCACACGGCGCGGTCTACCCGATCGATTGGCCAAGCTGCAGCGGCAATATCGCCGGGATGCGAGTCACGGGCCTCTGCCTCGGTCAGTCCTATCTGGGCCACTTCCGGATCGGAAAAGGTGACGCGCGGCATGACTGACGAAAAGCCTGAACTGTTCCCGGGCAGCAAGGCATTACGTGCCGCTTGAAACCCCTGCCATCCGGCGAGGTGCGAGAACTGCTGACCGCCAAGTACATCGCCGGCAGCATAGATAGTCGGGCTGGATGTCTGAAGATGATCGTTGACCTGGATTCCGTGATCGGAATACTTAACGCCAGCAGCTTCAAGGTTCAGCCCATCAAGAGTTGGCCTGCGGCCTGCCGCGACGAGGAGCAAGTCGCATTCGACCTGGGACTCATTCGAACGAACTGTGACCTTGCCGCCCGAGCGAGCCACCGCAACCGCTCGCTCACGGACAAAGTTGATTCCCTCGCGCATCAAAACCCGCTGTACGATGTCGGACGCACCTGGCTCCTCCTTCGGCAAGAGCCGTTCTGCGAACATTGTCACCTGTGTGCCGAGACGCTGATACGCCTGCGCAAGTTCGACGCCGACAGGACCTCCACCGATGACTGCCATCGTGGGCGGGAGGTGGTCGATCTCGAAGATTTGGCGGTAGGTCAAGAAGAGGACGTCGTTCAGTCCAGTCAAGGCGGGGATAACAGGTCCCGCTCCGGTTGCAATGAGCACTTTCCTGGCTGTAATCCGCTCATCCCCGACCGTGAGAGTATGTGGATCGACGAAGCTGACCGCACCAAAAAGCACGTCCATGCCCTTGGCCTGCAGGGCTGCTGGGGTCGTGCCCTTGTATATCTGACGGATCGCTGACCGGAGATATTCGCGCACCTGCACCATATCGACGATTGGGGGCTGGGCCTGGATTCCGTAGCTCGATGCGGTGCGGATGTCATTGGCGACCCTGGCGATCTTGAGCAGCGACTTGCTGGGGACGCAGCCTGTCCAGGTGCAGTCTCCACCGATGCGATCTCTTTCCAGCAAAGCGACACGCGCACCGAGCTTGACGGCAAAATCGGCTGCGATCAGGCCAACGGAGCCTGCGCCGATGATGGCGAGGTCGTATGCTTCAGTGCTTATGGGTTTATCCTCCTGCACTTCCGGGCTGCTGGTTAGGGATCCAATGGAGGAAGATCAGCGCGGCCACTGCGATGAGGACCGTTCCATAGAGGAGGCCATCGATCGAATAGCGCGCGCCGAGTAGTCCGGCGAGCAGAGAGCCCACGATGGCTCCGACGCTGAGCAGTACAGAGTATATGCCCATGGCGGCTCCACGGCCTGAGTGGACGGGAAGGGTTCCTGCCAACCAGGCGAGCGCCGCGGGTGTGAATCCGCTCTCGACCATGATGAGCAGGGCGGTGACGACTCCGATGCTCCGACGAACTGTGTGAGATTGATTGCCGGAGTGGTTGAGGAGATAGAGCCCCGCACAGACCGGGAGCATGGCTCCGAGCGTGATCCGCATGGCGTTCTGCAGCCGGATGTGAGGCAGCATAAAACTCCATCCGGTGACGCCGACGCTGAACACAATCGAGTAGCCGAAAAGTAGCCAGCCTACACTTTGAGGACTGGAGGCGTAGATTCCGGCCAGGTATTGGGCGTTTGTTGAGCGTTCGGTCAGTAAAAACGGAAGCGTTGGCCCGAGCCAGAGTCCAACGATGCAATTGACGCAAAGCCAGACCGGAGCAAGTTGCCGCAGTGAAGGAAGACGCAGAACCTGCTTCAGATCTTCGAAAGGGCTTGCCACATGGCGCATCAGCCTGCCAGATATGGTGCGCAAGAGAATCGCAGCACAGGCCAGGTAGAGCAGTGCGACCACAGCGAATGCACCTGCCTCGAAGACACGGAAGAGTTGAGCGGCAACGATTCCGCCAAAAGCGAGTCCAGCGAGGAGGGTCAACTCGAAGTAGCTCATCGCTCGCACGCGGAGCGCCGGACGGCCTTCGGTCGCGTCCGTGAGGTATGCGAGGAGCGCGGGGACAACGGCGGCTGCTCCGATGCCTTCGAGGGTCCTGCTCAGGAAGAAGACGGAGGTCGATCCTGACAGAGCGAAGAGGATTGCTGCGAGAGCGCCCACGACGGCTCCGCCCGTCATCAGCCAACGTGGCTGCATGACATCTGAGGCTACTCCCATGGGGATGGAGGCGAACAACTCAGCAGCGAACGATACAGCGCTTAGCGTGCCGACCAAACCCGCACTGAGGTGGGCACCGTGGTTGTTGAGGCTCGCAAGATAGAGGCCGATGAGGATGCCGCTTGTGCCGCTGGCGATCCTCAAGAGAGCATGGGCTGAGATCACCCAGGAGATATTGGTGCGCGGCCGCAGCTCGTCGCCTTCTCCTTTGAGGCATGAAGGAGCGCCACTCGTCCTGGAACCTGAAAAAGCGATCATCTCTTTGAAAGTCTGGCATGGCTCTATTGTGGTTGCCAAATCCGATGTTTCCGTTCATCTGGTACAGGGTGGCGCTGCCTGGCGGCCATCCTGACTTGTCGATTGAAGAGTTCACAACGTAGAAACAGAGTGAGAGGCTCAATCATCATGAGTAATTTTTCCCTCGAGAGTAGCCACACGCCGATCGTTGAACAAAAGCCGCAGAAAAAAGACGCGGACTACGTGTTTTATGAGCTGACGCGGAGCATCTGCCCCGAGTGCCGCAAAGTGATCGACGCAAAGGTACTTCTGCGGGATAACAAGGTGTACATGGCGAAGCGGTGCCCGGACCACGGGCCATTCGAGGCGCTCGTCTACGGGGACGCTGAAATGTATACGAGCTTCAGCAAGTACAACAAGCCTGGAACTATCCCGCTTGCGTTCGGTACGGAGATCAAGGATGGCTGTCCCCTCGACTGTGGCCTCTGCCCCGACCACCAGCAACACGCCTGCCTCGGCATCATCGAGGTCAACAGCAACTGCAATATGAATTGCCCGCTTTGCTTTGCGTCGGCCCGTCCAGGCTTCAGCCTCACGATGGAAGAGGTAGAGGCGATGCTTGACGACTTCATCCGTACCGAAGGGTCACCAGAGGTAATTCAGTTTTCGGGTGGCGAGCCCACGATTCATCCGCTGATCCTGGAGTTTGTGCGAGCCGCGAAACAGCGCGGAATTCCGTTCACGATGATCAATACCAACGGCAAGCGTATCGCACACGATGACCGGTTTCTGGCTGAGTTGAATGAGGTTCGTCCGTCCCTCTACTTTCAGTTCGACGGTTTCGACTCCGAGACCTATCGTGTCATTCGAGGCGAGCCCGACATCCTTGCCGAGAAGCTGCTTGCGCTCGACCGGCTTGCCGCTATTGGCCTCGTTGTGACCCTCGTACCCACCATAGAACGCGGAGTTAACGAGCACGAGATCGGGAGGATCATCGACTTCGCCATCAAACATCCGGCGGTACGGGGCATTAATTTCCAGCCGGCATTCCATGCTGGCCGCCACATGCAGCACGATCCGATGCAGCGCATCACGATTCCCGACATCGTCAAGATGATCGAGGAACAGACTGACAAGAAGTTCATCGTCTCGGATTTCATTCCTGTCCCTTGCTGCTTCCCGACTTGCAATTCCGTCACATACGCCTTCGTGGACGGCGAAAAGGTCACACCGCTATCGCGCATCGTCAATGTTTACGAGTATCTCGACTACATCACGAACCGGGTCATGCCCGATTTCAGCCTTGAGATCAAAAAGGCGCTTGAGGGACTGTGGTCCTCATCTTCAGTGTCAGGCTCACAAAAGTCCGCAGAGCAGTTTTCGGTATCCTGCCAGGCTTGTGGTCTCCCCGAGAGCCTAACGGTGGGGGACATCGCTCAAAACATGCTGATGATTATGCTAACGGACTTCATGGACCCGTGGACCTTCAACCAGAAAAATCTCATGAAGTGCTGCAAGGAGTTCCTCCTACCTGGAGGCAAGCAGGTTCCGTTCTGCTCCTACAACACCATCGGCTATCGTGAGCAGGCACGAACGCAGTTGGACGCGATGGAGCCGGAGCGCCGACGTTCACACCATGCGAAGACGCCTTACGTTGTCAGACCAATTGAGTTCGACATGGCCTCGAAGACTCATTCAACCTTTGCCTCAATCAAGGCGGCGCCGAATGACTAAGCTAGCTCTAACCGACTCCGCAGGCATCAAGCAGTGCTGCGCCAACGTCTATGGCAGTGACGCGGCCAAGTATTTGCTTGGCGATACCTTCCACCCAGGTGGTCTTCCGCTTACCGAAGAGTTGGCCTCTCTACTCTCTCTGGGTCCAACCGCCATTGTCCTTGATGTCGCATCAGGAAAGGGCACGACCGCACTCTTTCTCGCCGAGAAATTTGGTTGTCGCGTCATGGGAATTGACCTCAGCGAGCAGAACGTCCTTGACGCGAGTTCCGAGGCAGCGGCACGCGGTGTCAATGGCCTGGTAGAGTTTCGCCTAGCCGATGCTGAAGCATTGCCGTTTGATGCCGAGTCTTTTGATGCGATCCTCTGCGAATGTGCCTTTTGCACCTTTCCAAGCAAACAAACAGCGGCTTCAGAGTTCGAGCGGGTCCTCAAACCCGGGGGACGCGTGGGCATCAGCGATGTAACCAGAGATGCCACTCCTCTTCCGGAGTTGGACGGACTGCTTGCATGGATCGCCTGCATCGGAGACGCCCAGCCCCTCCAAAACTACGCGGGCCGGCTCACGGCTGCAGGACTGCACATCATCAGTTCCGAGCAGAGGAACCATCACCTGCAGGAGATGATTCAGGGCATACGGAGCAAGCTCCTGATAGCGGAAATCATGATTGGCCTGAAGAAGTTGGAACTGCCGGGTCTGGAACTGAGCCAAGCCAAGACGTTCTCGAAAGCGGCCCACGACGCTATTTCTGCTAACCACCTTGGATATGGATTCGTTATCGCTTCCAAAAGGTGAAGCGGCTCGAAACGCAAACCTGTTTTGTCCCTGCTGCTCTGCACGTATGACCCGGCAATACGCCACTGCTCAACATCTGAATGTCTTTCACGCCGAGTTCGCGCAGGATGCATGCAGCGACAAGCATTACGGGAAACAGGGCATACGCAAGAATCACGCCGCCTGGCTTGAGGACGCGTTTCATCTCACTGATAACTCGCCGAATTGCTTCATGGCCGCCTGCGTGATGAAGCGACAAGCTTGCAAAAACGACATCGATTTGACAACGACGCATTTCACATCGACGTATCTAGTCGTTTTGTGGGACAAACGCGGGGCTTGGAGCTGATTGAACATAGGGGTGCGCTTATACAGGGGAATTGTCTGAACAGGGTAATCCCACCTGTGCCGTTAGCTGCAGCTTGTTAGTTAGCTTTGAGGAAAAGTTGGGTCCAATTAGAGTCCAAATTAAAACGCCTCTAGACTTGCCCAAGTTCGACTTTAACTGACTCATGTGACGCGAGTTACGATTTCATTGCGTCGCAAATATAGCGCGTGAACCCTTGACGCGCCCAGGTGATCACTCTGGACTGTAACTTATTGATTCTAGTTGCAGGTTTCTTGAGCAACCTTATGCCCGAAGCCCGCATTTTCGACGGCAGAACTGAAGCTAAGTTACTGATTATAATAATCTTGGTCGGGGAGAGAGGATTCGAACCTCCGACCCCCTGGTCCCGAACCAACAACCGATGTACTAACCTATTGTCCCGTTTAGGTTTGTTCTGCGTGTTGTACCGTCTTTTTGCATGGTTTTCGGGAACGAATGGACCCACGTTGGACTCAAAAAGCACCCTGGTCAGGCATTCGCCCCGAAAGAATTTGTCGCCCGGACTCTTGGATTCGGATGGCACTCCGATTCCGAAGCTGACTATGCGCAGTGCACTGTGTCACGCGCGCTTCATAAGCTGCGCAGCCACTACCGTCTCTGAACCATTGAAACGGCCAGTTTATAGCCTATGCACCATAAAAACTGCTATTTATATAGCTTATAAGCTATAGGCGTGCGCTCGATTATGGCCTATAAGCTATAAACAGAAGGAGGGTTCATAGGTCAAGCTATGGCCGAACACCGCACATCCCGCACCCGCCTTGACGACCGCTTCAAGGATTTCGGCTCCGTACGCCGCTTCACCCCGCCGGTCCACGGCTGGATTCGCGCTATCCGAGAAGCCCTTGGCATGTCCAGCGTGCAACTCGCGCGCCGCATGAACATCAAGCAGTCCACCGCCTTCCGGATCGAGCAGTCCGAGGCCAGAGGCAAGATCGAGATCGACACGCTGCGCCGCGCTGCCCAAGCACTCGACTGCACGCTGATCTATGCGCTTGTGCCGAACAAGCCCCTGGAGAAGATCGTGCACGACCGCGCGCGCGCAGTCGTGCTGAAGCAACTCGCGCCGATCGAGCACTCAATGGCACTTGAGGATCAGCGCGTCGACCTGACCGAAGGCCAGGTTGAAGACATGATCCGTGACCTCGGACCGCGTAAGCTGTGGGATGGTGAATGACGACCTCTTTCAGCAGCCGGACAACGCAGCTACACCC
>DASRRN010000198.1:0-2244 GCA_035695685.1 Acidobacteriaceae bacterium
GCCAGGCGATGGCCGGTATGCTCTGGTCAAAGCAGTATTTCTTCTTTGACCTGGACAAATGGCTCTCAGAGCATGGCGATGATCCGATGAAGCCGGGCAGGCGAGCTATGCGGAACGCCGAATGGTTCCATATGGTGAATCGGCACGTTATCTCGATGCCCGATAAGTGGGAGTATCCATGGTATGCGGCGTGGGATTTGGCCTTTCACACCATTGCGCTCTCTACCGTTGACACGGACTTCGCGAAACAACAGCTCGACTTGATGTTGCAAGAGTACTTCTTGCACCCGACCGGCCAAATCCCGGCCTACGAGTGGAACTTCAGCGATGTGAATCCGCCGGTGCATGCCTGGGCCACTATCTTCTTGTATCGAACAGAACAAGGGGCTACGGGGAAAGGCGATATCGATTTCCTCAAGCGATCGTTTTCTAAGCTGATGCTGAACTTCAGTTGGTGGGTAAACCGTAAAGACCGGCTGGGGAACAACCTTTTTGAAGGCGGCTTCCTTGGGCTGGACAACATCGGCGTTTTCGACCGCAGCGCGGCACTCCCGACCGGCGGCCACCTGGAGCAAGCGGATGGCACCGCATGGGTTTCGATGTTTTGCCAGAACATGTTGGAGATCGCCATGGAACTGGCGTCCCACGACAGTTTCTACGAGGATATGGCGGTGAAGTTTGCCGAGCATCTTCTTTGGATCGCCCGCGCCATGAATCAGACTGGACCTGCCGGTATGTGGGACGAGGAGGACGGTTTCTATTATGACGTGCTTCGCCTGCCCGACGGCAGCGCCCAGCGGCTCAAGGTTCGCTCCATGGTGGGTCTGCTGCCCTTATGTGCGACCACGGTAATCGAGCCGTGGCAGCGCGAGAGGGTGCCTGGAATGATGAAGGTCATGGGTGAACGTTTGCGGCGTATGCCTGAACTGCTCGAGAGTATTCATCCGACCGGACCCGGTCATCTTGGGTATGCGGGGCGCGGAATCGCTGCACTGGTAAACCCCGAACGGTTGCGCCGGATTCTCACGCGCATGCTCGACGAGGAAGAGTTCCTAAGCCCCTATGGCATTCGGGCCCTCTCCAAATACCACCAGGAGCATCCGTTTGTCGTCAATGTGAATGGCCAGGAATACCGGGTCAATTATCTTCCCGCTGAGTCGGACACCGGCATGTTCGGCGGCAACTCCAATTGGCGGGGACCGATCTGGATGCCTGTGAATGCGGTGCTGATTCGTGCTCTGATCTCCTATTACGCCTATTACGGAGATACCTTTAAAATTGAGTGTCCCACTGGCTCCGGGAAGCTAATGAACCTGTTCGAGGTGGCCCGGGAAATCGCCAACCGTTTGACCCGGATCTTTCTGCGCGATGAATCCGGCCGACGGCCGGTGTACGGCGGTACGGAGAAATTCCAGACTGACCTGCAATGGAAGGACTACATCCTGTTCTTCGAATACTTCCACGGTGACAATGGAGCGGGCCTTGGGGCGACCCACCAGACAGGATGGACTGGACTGGTAGGAAAACTGATCGAAATGTTCGGTCGCCTCGACGGACAGAAGCTCCTGGATGCAGGCAGAGCAGGAGCTTTTGCTAAAGAAAAAATCGAAGACGTCGAAGTTGTGGCGAGCTGACAAAACGGAACACTTATCAGTTCGTGCAGACCTCGATGGAGAAAACAAATGTTTTGGGTGACCGGCTATGTCCTTGCTAAGAAAAAGCCGACAGGGATTCGGCCGGTTACCTGATCAGACCTACCTCCTTGGCATAGCTTTTGCCATCCTCTTATTTGCTGGCTCACCTGTATCTTCGTGTGCCCAGCTTCCCCCATCTGCGGCGCCCCCGCCCGCAGCTAAAACAGCGGCGCCGGTCGATCCGCTCGGACGTCAAACGCCTCGCAGCTCACTGATGGGCTTCTTGAAATACCAAGCCCTCGGAGACTACGCGACGGCCGCTCGTTTCCTGCAGCTCTCTTGGGACCAGAACCCGGTAGAACTCACCAAGGAATTGCGGACGTTATACCCGAACTTCCAGAGCAGCATTAACCTGCTCAGCGATGATCCCAACGGCACCGTGCAAACCGGGCTTTCGCCTGGCCAGGTGAGTGCCGGTTTCATCACGGTAGACGGCAAGACGGCCAACTTTATCATGGTACGGGTGGACGATCCTGCGGCAGGGAAAATATGGCTGATTTCACAGGATACGCTTGCGGTTGTCCCGGATCTGTATGCACGGCTGGGGCGC
>DASRRN010000199.1:0-6037 GCA_035695685.1 Acidobacteriaceae bacterium
TCGGGCTGGGCCTGGGCTATATCTCACCGGTCTCGACGCTGATCAAGTGGTTTCCCGACCGGCCGGGACTGGCTACCGGCCTCGCGATCATGGGCTTCGGCGGAGGTGCGATGATCGGTTCGCCGCTGGGGACCAGGCTGATGACGTTTTACAGAGCATCCGCGCATCCCATCGCGGCCACCTGGGTGACGATGGGCCTTCTCTACTTTGTCTTCATGATGTTTGGTGTCTTTACGATTCGCGTGCCGCGGGAGGGATGGAAGCCCGAGGGATGGGTTCCCAGAGCAACGCAATCGGCCCTGATCTCTACCCACAGAGTGGACGTCAACGCTGCCTCCCGCACGCCGCAGTTCTGGCTGCTGTGGGTCATCCTGTGCATGAACGTAACCGCGGGCATCGGCATCCTGGAGCAGGCGTCGCCGATGATCCAGGATCTCTTCCGCGGGCATGTCTCGGCGGTCCCGGCGGCTGGCTTTGTGGGCCTGCTGAGCCTCTTCAACATGGGAGGACGTTTTGTCTGGGCGTCGATGTCGGACTTCATCGGACGCAAGACCACCTACATGGCCTTTTTTGTGCTGGGCATGCTGCTTTATCTGGCGCTTCCTTTTACGGGTAACACCCACCTGAATTCCGTCCCGCTTTTTGTGCTGATTGCGGGCGTGCTGATCAGCATGTACGGCGGAGGATTCGCGACCATTCCGGCTTATCTCAAGGATCTTTTCGGCAGCTATCATGTGAGCGCAATCCATGGACGCCTGCTGACGGCGTGGTCCACCGCAGGCATCGTGGGGCCGCTGATCGTCAACGGCATCCTCGACCATTACGTCGCCAACCACTTGCCGAAACAGCAGGCTTACCCGGTGATCCTGCACATCATGGCTGCCCTTATGGTGGTGGGTTTTATCGCCAATCTCCTGGTGCGTCCAGTGGCAAAGAAGTATTGGCTCGAGAGCGCGACCAGTCAAGTTCCAGCAGCACATTGAGCAGAGCCGCAACCGGAGGAGCATCCATCCATGGTCACAAATGAGAACAAGACATCGCCGATTCTAATCGTGGCTGCGTGGCTCGTAGTTTCGATACCCGCCGCATGGGGCGTTTACTACACCCTGTTGAATGCACTCAAGCTCTTCCAATAGCGCCCATTCACCAGGACCTATTCAGCGGGTTGCGTATTTGAGGTGACCTTCGCGCAAAGGGACCGCGGTGCGCGCGTTGAGATCGAAGACGATGTGCCCCGCGCGGATAGTCGTCACTCCTAATTCGCTGCACGGTCCTTAGGCAATGCGAATGCGATGTAGGACCTGTGCACCGGCTGTGCAGGCTGCTCCTCGGGCCCATCCCTTGGTATATCCGTCTGCTTCGCCGAGGCTGCGCAGACAACGATGTATTCGCGCCCATCTACCTCGTAAACCGCCGGGACACCTTCGGAAGCTGCAGGAAGACTCGTTTCCCAAAGCACTCTGCCGCTCTCCTCGTCATATGCGCGGAGCTTGCCCTCGTCTTTCGTCGCTATAAAAACCAGGCCGCTCGCGGTCACTACCGGCCCATTTCTAGACATCATGATGCCCGTGTCTTTCAGGTTCTCGGATTCGCCCTGGGGAGCATTACCCAGCGGTACCTGCCACTTAATCACTCCGCGGTTCAGGTCGTACGCCGTCATTACGGTCCAGGGAGGACGAATGATAGAAGGCTGCAAGCCGTAGCCTGACCAGTAGCGAACCGGCTCTGATCCGCCGCCGGCCGACGCTGGCGGCGGTTCGTTTCTCGATGGAATTGGCTCGGGCGCACTCGCAGGATTTCCGAGATATAAGAGGAGATTGTCGAGAAGCCGGTCAGTGAGATCGGGAAAACCGGGCATGTCGTTAAGCCCGTAATTCACCACGCTCTTGATCGTTTTGGCCCCAAAGACAGAAGGGGCGTCCACCAACGAAGGAATCGCCGGCGGCGCACCCTTTCGCTCGGGGCCGTGACACCGCTCACAATAAACGTGATACACCACCTTGCCTTGCACGGCCGGAGCAGCCCTGCTTGGTATTTGCCAAAGGGAGGGCGGTTCCCGGCGCTCATTCTTGAGTATGGCCGGAATATCCATGGACACCACGTACATCGTTCCATTTGCGGGATCGGCTGCCGTCATGCCCCAATTAACACCGCCATGGTTACCGGGCATCTCGATGGTGTCTGTCAATCCGGGAGGGGTGAAGAGCCCCTGGTTGACTGCATTCTCCACCACCTTCTTCCAGCGTGCTCGATCAGCCGGGTTCAGAATATACGGATTCAGATCGGCCACTGTGAACGTCTGGCGTGCGAAGGGCGGCGGGGCGGAAGGAAACGGCTGGGTGGGCGAAGCCTTCTCATCCGGCATGTTGGATGGGGGTACGGGGCGTTCGTCAATTGGCCAAATTGGTTTCCCCGTGGCACGGTTGAAAACGTAGAGAAACCCCTGTTTCGAGGCCTGCGCCACGATGGCAACATCTTCACCGTCGCGCCGCACTGTTAGCAATTGAGGAGCGGCCATCGCATCGTAGTCCCACAAATCATGGTGAATGAGCTGGTAGTACCAGACCAGCTTTCCGCTGTGGGCATTGAGTGCAAGCAACGAGTCCGCGAACAAGTTGTTACCCTTGCGATCGGCGCCGTAAAAGTCGTAGACCGGAGCTCCCGTGGGTATATAGACGATGCCGGTCTTTTGATCCAGGCTCATTTCGCCCCAGCAGTTGACCCCGCCGCCGGATTTCCAGGCATCTTTGGGCCACGTGTCGTAACCGGGTTCCCCGGGATGGGGGATGGTGTGAAAAATCCAAACCATGCGCCCGCTGCGCACATCGTAGGCGCGAATATCGCCCGGAGGCGAGCCATAGTCCTCTCCGGTTGAGGAACCTAAAATGATCAGATCTTCAAAGACGACACCGGGAGTACCAGACTGGATCTGGTGTATCGAGTTCGGGTCCCGCCCGAGGCCTTCTTTCAGATTGACCGTACCGCCTTTGCCAAAGGAAGTAATTAACTCGCCGTTCGCCGCGTTGATGGCTTCCAGGTTGTTTCCGAAGCTGATGAGAAGGCGCTTATCGGAACCATCGCTGCTCTGCCAGAAGTTGATGCCTCGATGGCCCTCGATTCGCTCACCCAGGTTGCGGGAGCGGTAGACCCATAGTTCTTTTCCGGTGGTGGCTTCGAGCGCAACGATCGAAGTATTCTTCGCCATCACATACATGGTCTTGCCGACAACAATTGGATTGAACTCGTAGGGTCGTTCGTTTCCACTGTCGTAGGACCATGCCACCTGCAACTTACCAACATTAGACCGGTCAATTTGCCGCAGGGCAGTATAGTGAGACGCATCCGCGCTGCCCAGATAGGTGCTCCACGTGGTATAAGCCTTTGGGTTATCCTTTGGGCTCGCCGACGCTATAAGACTGAGGGTTAACACCGTGAAGGTTGCAATTCCGCAAAACCTTCGCGCACGGCAGCCACGCATGGCAAAGCACCTGAAGCTTTCTCCAGAGGTTCTAGATCTTGAACGGCGCATGAAAAACAAATGTTCCCTTCCGTGCAGTAGTCACAATTTCAATCCTGCCGTCCTGATTGATATCCTTGGCGACGATCTGGGTGCCAACACCCGAGGCATTGTGGATCAGGGTCGGAATCCATTCCACTGCTCCCCCAGGTTTGCGAACCAGCTTGAAGCTGTAGAGCACTGGCGGATTCTCCACATCGTTCTCATCGTAGACGTACCCGTGCGACCACCAGCGTTTTCCCGTAATGATGGAAGGATGTCCGTCACCGTCGAGGTCCGCGAAGGCCAGGGCATGCAGTTCGGTAAACGCAACCGACTTGTCCGTCTCCTCCCATAGTTCCCGTTCCGCCAGCGGGGTGTAGGGGTCGCCCATGATTAGGTGGCGCTTCCACGTCAAATCGCCTTGTGCGCCTCTTTGCTGTTCGAACCATGCCAATCCGGGGCCATGCGCATTGAGGCTGGTAATGACATCCGGAACCCCATCGCCATTGACGTCGTAGACCAAAATATCGGCGCCACCGCGCAGGGCAGGCTCTCCTTCGGTCGCGCCAAAGGGCACGGGATGAAATTTCCATAGACCGCTGGTTCCCGCAGGCGGCTGCTCCCACCAGCCACTGGCCGTGACGATGTCCAGGCGGCCATCCCCGTTGATATCCCCTACGCCGATGCCGTGCGGCGCACGCGTCGCCTTCTCCGAAACCGGAAAAAACTGCCAGGGTTTGGTGGAATCGGAGGCGTCTGGTTTCGCGTAACCGACTTGGTCGCCCTGCGTCATGATTAGCTCAGGGTGGCCGTCTCCGTCGATGTCGAACAGCTGGGTCGTCTCAGAAGTGACCGAGGGCACCACGTTGTAGTTATCCCAATGGCGGAGTTCGCCGCGTGGATTTACAAACAGATGCGCCGAGAAATTAGGTTTCGGACCAAAACCCATAATCATCAAAACGTCCGGCCAGCCGTCGCCCGTAAAATCGTGAATATGACTTAGAAAGCAGTTGGAGTAATTGCCGTGCTGGCCCACACCGGCAGGATTGATGGTCGTGGGCGGGTAGAGTTCTCGCGCCGTCGTGTAATCCGGTCCGATATAGTAGAAGGGACCTGCAACCACTTCGTCGCTGCCATCCTGATTGAGGTCTCCGGCAGCGACCCCTTCGGCATAGAAGAGGTCGGTCATCTGATGAAAGCGAGGATTGCCGGCATTCTGCGCCAACCCAGCCGTCCTCTGGGTCAGGTCGAATATCGACAGTTCTTTGAAGTGGACGGGCGCATCGTGCGCGCCAGAGACAAAAAGTGCAAGGGTTCCGAACTGGCTTCTCGCGTCGAGAGCTTCCGCGACACCCGTCTTGTCCCAGGGACATGCTGCGCCGCGTAGCGTGATTTCCACCTGCTGCCAGCCATCGGCCCGTGGAGTGATGTGAATCGAAGGTCTCGATGGCCAGCCGGTCTTGGTGCCCTCCGCATCGTTGATACCCGAACAAGGAATTGGCGCGCACGCCCCGGGATAGAACTGGTCACCGCTTCCCGCTTGCTCACGTACAGGAGCGGGAATCGGTTTGCGGTCGATCTGCTTTCCGTCCCCATCGAGCGTGAGCATAGACATCTCTCCCGCACGAGCGCCGGTGAGAGCCACGTAGGCTCCCATGGTTCGGTCGCCGGCATGCGCCGGATGGGAGAAGCGGGACCAGTCGAGAGGAGCGTTGCGCAGGAGCACCCCGGTTTCCCCGCTGGTAGAACGGAAGGCAAACCTCAGCACAAAATCCTCGAAGCCGCGCTGCGTAGCCAGCCACCCACCCCCGGAAGCGTCACAGGATCCAAGCAGTTCCCCGCTTTCGACACGCCATCGCGCAGGACCTTGCATGCGCCATCCCGTAAGGCTGCTGCCGTCGAAGAGCGACATCGGAGCCGTGCCGGTAGCCCCGGCAAGGTTGCTTTGTTCGGCGCTCGCAGCCGACGACGAGGATCCTTGCTTCAGCTGCGCGCCGGCCTTTAAAAAGGGAAACCACGCTCCTGCGGTCGAGGCGAGTGCCAGAAATTGTCTCCGGTTTGGTTTCATCCCTTCCTCTCTCTCTTCTTACCCGGCAATCAGGCTGAATTACTCATACTCGCATGCGTTTTCGGGAAACGCTACGCCAGCCGTGCATAAATGGCAATGGGCACGAGAGCCAGTGCGCTCTGCTGCAGCCGCCAATCGGACGGACCTTCAAATGGACTCCTACGCGCATGCCGGTCCGCGGTAAGACGGAAGAAACGCGTACCTCAGGGCTGTAGTTTCTACATTTCAGAGAGGGCGGATGGATCCAAATCTACGGAATGCGCGAGGTCTCCAGAGTCACCGCTCTGATGCTTTGTATCAGGGCACGACTTTAGTCGGGCCGTTAGAAGGCCAACAAAGATCTGGGCTTTACAGGCTGCGGAAAAAGGTCGAACAGGGGGCGAAACCCGTCCCCTCAGCGGCTAAAGCCGAACAGATTTTCAATCACTTACGGACGGCCTGAAGGCCGTCCCCTTCAAAGAATTCGGTTT
>DASRRN010000200.1:0-3032 GCA_035695685.1 Acidobacteriaceae bacterium
TTCGTAAGTGGTCCCCGCCGGAGCTTCCACGGTCGTCCCTCAATTGCGGCACCAGTTTACGCCACCTTCTTACTTCTCTTGTTCTCAACGAGTTGCCAGTTAACAAAGGGTTCACGGTAAGTTTCGTTGACCTCCGCGAAGTGGCGGGTTCTTCTGCGTGTCGAGCCTGCCAGTTGCAAAACTGCACGCTCAGGAGTGAGGCGACTATGAAATCCAGAAACGCGAATTTGTTGGTTGCGGTAACGTCTTTGTGCTTGTTGTCGACCCCGTCTTCGCTGATGGCCCAGCAACAAACGCAACAGAAGCTACCGCCAGTGCACTATCACATCACCGACCTGGGCACGCTGGGCGGCACGTACAGTTCGGCTTTTTCCGTGTCGGACCCCGGCTTTGTAAGCGGCGTAGCAACCCTCGCGAATGGCACCGAGCATGCCATTCTTTGGTACCGGGGAAAGAAGCTGGATATAGGCGCGCCCGGCTTGGGCAAAGGCGGCGCCACGACACTGGATAGCATTGCCTACACCGTCAATGGGCTAGCCCAGGCGGTGGGATCCGCGGAACCCTCCGGGCAAGAGAAAGACAGCGAAAACTTCTGCAGTTTCGGCAGCGGGCTTAGGTGTCTGCCTTTCCGCTGGCAAACAGGTGTCATGACTGCTCTCCCCACGTTTGGGGGCAAGAACGGCGCGGCTGTTTCTATCAACGATTTCGGCCAGGCGGCGGGGGTTGCGGAAGAGGAAACGACAGACGCTCACTGCGTGGCACCTCAAACTCACGATTTTGACGCGGCGGTATGGGGACCGGGGAAGGGGGAGATTCAAAAGCTCCGCCCGTTTCCCGGAGACTCGGTCGGAGCCGCCGTTTGGATTAACGACAAGGGTCAAATCGTTGGCGTGTCAGGTTCGTGTGGGAACACACAACTTCCTCCTCTGGTGGGCGGACCACGCGCCGTGCTTTGGGAAAATGGTTCGGTCCTCGATCTCGGTAACCTTGGCGGACCCTGCTTGAACGGTTGCAAGAGCGCTGCCCTGGGGGTCTTCGGCAATACTGCTCTGTTTATCAGCAATCGAGGCCTTGCGGTGGGCGCATCGGCGCTGGAAGGGGAACAGACTTTTCACGCGTTTTCATGGACCAAAGAGAGAGGAAAAATGCAGGACTTGGGAACGGTCCCCGGCGATTATGCCAGTGTCGCATTGGCCGCCAATGACCAAGGGGAAATCGTTGGATTGTCTATTGATAAGACCGGCGTCCCACGCGCGTTTCTCCGGCGGAACGGAGTGATGATCGACCTCAACACGCTCCTTCCAGCCAATTCCCCCATCTACGCCTTGGTTGCACAACTTATTAATTCGAGTGGCGAGATTGCCGGCTTCGGAGTGACTAGCAGCGGGCAAACGCACGCGTTTCTGGCTACGCCTTGTCCGTAACAACACAACAACTCAGGAAACATCATTTTCCGGGGCACCCCAAACCACCATTGGCCTGAATTTTTTGGGCTACTTCGCCAGTTGTTTGCGAATCGACAACAATTCGGTTCGCCGCTTGGCGGTGGTTCTGGGGTGCGCCAGCTTAAGGTCCTCGAGCGCGTCGAGCACGATGCGGGCGATGATCAAGCGTGCATTCTTCTTGTCGTCCGCGGGAACGACATACCATGGCGCCTGACGAGTGCTGGTCGCCTCCAGGCAAGCATCGTAGGCCTTCTCGTAATCCTTCCAATACTGCCTTTCTTGAATGTCGGCGACGGAGAATTTCCAGTTCTTACTGGCATCATCGATGCGGGCGAGGAAGCGCCTTCGCTGCTCTTCCTTGGAAAGGTGGAGAAATATTTTGACGATCCGGGTTCGATTGCGATGCAGGTGCTTCTCCAGGTCGACGATGGAGCGGTAGCGCTCCTCCCAGAGCGCTTTCAGGTCGCTCATTTCGTCGGTAAGCCCCTGGTTGCGAAGAAGCTCCGGATGCACGCGAACCACCAGCACTTCTTCGTAGTAAGAGCGATTGAAGATGCCGATCCGCCCACGTTCGGGAAGGCGGCAAGTCGAGCGCCAGAGAAAATCATGCTGGAGTTCGTCGACGGTCGGTTGTTTGAAGCTTGAGACCTCGCAACCTTGCGGATTGACCCCGGACATGACGTGGGCAATGGCTCCGTCCTTGCCCGCCGAATCCATGCCTTGAAAGATCAGCAGTAGTGCGTACCGGTCGCAGGCGTAGTGAAGCTCTTGCAGTGCGGCCAGGTCCTCCCGGTCCTTTGCCAGCAGGTTCTCGTACTCTTTTTTGGTCTTGAAAAATGGCTTTAGCAGAGTGGGCCATTGCGCGAGTTTCACGTTTTTGCCGGGCTGCACCCGGAAATGTTTTGTGTTGATCTTCATGTTCCTACCTATCTCATGGATTAAGGGAAAGCGGCTAATGGCTCGCAGAATTTACAAATGTTTTGACGTAGAAGGTGCTGACTGAAGATAGGCTAAGCCGACGGGATTTGTGCCCGCATCGTGAGTTCAGGCGGGGTTCAGGCCATCTTCTCCCGCGATTGCCTGGTGAATCCGGTCAGTCCAAAGTGTTTCTCGGGTGGTCCAGAACGCTCCGAAAGAGTCCCCCTTCCACCGCACCAATTGGGCTTACACGGTTGGGAGCTGCAGGAGGCACGGATGCTGGCCGGCTCACGACCCCAAGCTTTTGATGGCTTCCGAGGGGATGCCGTTACGCAAGAAAGCGCGCACAGCAGGCATGCCGTAGCGCGCGCACAGTAGACCGACCATTCGTGCTGCAGCCTGGTGGGCGCGGCGCGAAACCATGGCGTTGGCGGGGTGGGCTAAGGCCGCATCCACCTCGGTCGCGGACAGGTCCCCCGGCTTCCACGTCTCCTTTCCCGGGGCGGCCAAAGTTTCCACCAATCCCTCACGCAACCACAATGGAGCGTTTTCTCCCGCTTGCTGCTCTACCAGCACATGGAGAAACTCATGCAACAGGAGCGTTTCATCTCCCCCGTTTTTGCGCCGTACCGTGGCTGGCTGCAGGAATACGTTGTGGCCACGAGTGGA
>DASRRN010000201.1:0-22721 GCA_035695685.1 Acidobacteriaceae bacterium
GGTCACCGATGAGAGCACCGACGCTTATGACACAGTAGCGTGGCTCATCAAAAATATCCCAGGCAACAATGGCCGTGTAGGAGTCATCGGCACCAGCTATGACGGAGCACTCGCCATGGCCGCGGGCATCGATCCTCACCCTGCGGTTAGAGCGATTTCTCCCCAGGCGCCCATGATTGATACCTGGATGGGTGACGACTTCTTCCACAATGGCGCCTTTCGTCAAACCTATGGTTATGACTACGCCATGGGGCTCGAGCAAAACAAACAGAACTCAGACGTAAGTTACGGCAAGAATGTGGACGGCTACAATTATTTCCTCGAGCGTGGCTCGTTTGCCGAAGATGTTCGACGTTCCGACGCAAAAACACCCGAAGGCAAGATCCTGCCCACCTGGCAAATCTTGCTACAGCATCCTGCGTATGACGGCCTCTGGTACGTGCGCGCTATGCAACATCACCTCACGACCGTGACCGTGCCTACTCTGGAAGTCGGCGGCTACTATGACCAGGAAGATATGTGGGGTCCGCAGGAAGTCTACGCCACCCTCGAACCCCGGGACGCCCGGCATGAAAACTTTCTCGTCCTCGGACCCTGGCGGCACGGCTCCTGGTCTTCATCGACGCGTAGTCTTGGGGCCATAAAATACGGGGAACCGATCGGCACGGAATATCGCAAGCAAATCGAGGCGCCCTTTTTCGCCAAATACCTGAAGGATGAGCCCGGCTTCGACCTGGAAGACACCGCCAGCTTCCAGACCGGCTCGAACCTCTGGAAGCGCTACCCCCATTTTCCCCCGGCACAATCCTCCCCAACGAAGCTTTACCTGGGCACAAACAAGCAGTTGCGCTGGCAGATGGGTAAGCAAACACTCAGCGTCTCGTATCTCTCTAATCCTGCCAATCCCGTGCCCTACCGTCATCGGCCCATCCAGCCGACCTACGCTGCCGACTCACAATGGCGCAACTGGATGACAGAAGACCAGCGCTTTGTGACGACGCGTAACGACGTGGCAATCTGGACCACGGGAAAGCTGGACCATGACCTCACCGTTACGGGCGAGGTCACGGCCGACATATTTGCCACCACCACAGGCACCGATCTGGACCTGGTAGTGAAGCTCATCGACCAATACCCCGAAGACGATAGCGATCCAGTCATGCAAGGCTATCAGCTGATGACCAATGAGGAGATCTTCCGCGGGCGCTACCTCAAAGCCTTTAACAAGCCGGCCGCACTAACGGCAAACAAGCCGCATGAATTCAGGTATAGCCTCCATGCAGCGGATCACGTCTTCAAGAAGGGACACACGCTAGTGGTTGAGGTGCAGAGCACCTGGTTCCCTCTTTACGACCGCAACCCCCAGACCTTCGTTCCAAACATCATGACCGCCCATCCCAGCGACTACCAAAAGGCCACTGTCACAATCATTTCCGATAAAGCCCATCCATCAGCGCTCATCCTGCCGCTGGTCAACGGCAACTAGGAAGGGCTGCCCCTCCCAAAACAAATTCTCATCGCAACCGGAGCGAAGCGGAGAGATCTGCAGTCCCTACATCCACCGTCATCTCGCCTCTATCGAAGCACCGCTCTTCCCTTTGTCATCCCGACCGAGGAGTCATGGGCCTGTGGCCCACCAAGCTGATGAAAATCAGCTGTGAAGGGGACGGCCTTCAGGCCGTCCATAAGTAATTGCAAATCTGTCCGGCTTTAGCCACTGAGGGAGCGCTTTTAGCTCCTCCTCCGCCCCTTAGGAAGATGTTTTTCGACCGGAGCGTACCCGGATTTCCTGACGCGCGGCACTCCCAACTTCCACGTATGCGGCTTTCTCTCAAAGAAAGCCGCATGAAATCTACCAGCGCCACCAGGTTCCACGGGAAATCTGGGGGAGCGGATTGGAGAGATCTGCGGTCTCTTTTCGGTGTCTGCTAAACTGTACGGCCCAGCCTGGAAGGGCTGGGTGGGAATCACCATCATGATCCCGAACACCATCGGCGCGGCGGCTTGATGTGGGTTAGAGGCGCGGTCTACGCTGCTTCCGCTCGAGGGCATGGTCTTCTTGAGGCTCTTCCGTGCCAGTGTCGAGCGCAGGCTGTAGATCTGGCGGCAACATTCCGTGCCGTGGGGTACCACACACAGGACACGCTTCGGCTTTCGGGGTAATCTCTGCTCCACAGCAAGCACAAAAAGCGGCCATGTTCTCTACTCTCCAAATTGATGTTGGCTTTTTGATGAATGCAGGGCCCGCGAAGATTCAAGACGGAACGGCGCGGACTTGGCCCGGTATACAACGCACGCAAAAATACTGTAGTCTTCCGTTGCAAATGACCTGCCAGTTCCGGTCAGAAATGAGACGCGATGCGATTCTTAGCCCCTGAGGGCATCTCTTGTGCTCGCTTGAGCAGCCCTAAGAGGCTAAAGCCGATTCACCTTGACTGCTAAAACGTAAAGCCTAAAGGCCGCACCCTTCCAAAAGCAGCCCTCACAACTTCGTGTCCACTCTGAGCCCCGTTCTCGTCAACTGACAGATGGTCGAATTCTCTCCATCCCTCCTTTACATAGGAGTTCTAGTGGTGTATAGCTATTCACATAGAAGTTCTATTGGAGCGGCATCTTTGAGCAGGAGCAATCCATCGAATGCAGAAATGCTGAAGGGAACGTTGGACATGATGGTTCTGCGGACCCTGGTGACGGGCGATGCGCACGGCCATACCATCGCGAAGGTAATTGAGAGGACTTCAGAAGAGGTGCTGGAGGTGGAACAGGGCTCGTTGTACCCGGCACTGCACAGACTCGAGGACCGTGGCTGGCTCTCGTCGTATTGGGGCATAAGTGAGAACAATCGCAAGGCGAGGTTCTACCGGTTGACCGCTGCGGGTAAACGTCAGCTGGTGCACCAGACCAGTCGCTGGCGGCAGATGGCGCGCGCGATCGCACTGGTGATGGGCGAGGAAACGCCGAGCGCGAAAGGCAACAAATGAACTGGCGCAGGTTTCTTCAAAGGAGCCGGGCTGATGCCGAATTGGTAGAGGAGATCGATCTCCACATGGCAGAGGAGATGGACGAAAACGTTGCGCGCGGGATGCCGCCGGATGAGGCGCGGCGTTGTGCTTATGTGAAGTTTGGCAACACGCAGCAGGTGCGCGAGCGTCTATGGCAACAGAACACTCTCGCCCTTATCGACAACAGCTGGCGGGGGGTGAAATATGGGCTACGAACGCTGGCGCGATCGCCGGGATTCACGATGGTTGCCGTACTGGTGATGGCGCTCGGCATTGGCGCAAACGTCGCCTTGTTCACGGTGGTGCGGAGCGTGCTGCTGAACCCGCTGCCTTATCACCAACCGGACCGGTTGGTCTCTCTTTATGAACATGAGAATGCAGAGAGGAACAGCAGCCCCTATCTGCCGGTAGCCGGCGGCAGTTTTGCCGAGTGGCAGCGGTCTGCGCAAGGCGTTGCGCAGATGGCCCAGGTTTCGCCGTGGCAACAATACAATGTATCGGCAGAAGGAGGTAAGCTTCCGGAAAAGATCGACGCGGCGTGGTGCTCATGGAATTTCTTTTCCACGCTGGGCGTAGCAGCAGCCCGGGGGCGCACCTTTACCGCGGATGATGATCGCGCCGGTGCCGATGCTACCGTGGTTCTCTCGGCCAGCTTCTGGAGGCGGCGATACAGTAGCGATCCCGAGATTGTCGGCAAAAAAATCTGGCTCGATGCTACGCCCTATACGGTGATCGGAGTGATGCCGGCATCGTTCGTTTATTCGAGCTCGTTTGGCGGCAGCACGGTGCAGGCCTGGACCGCGGTCAACCACGAGGCGCCGGCGTGGATGATGCACACCTTTCAAGATCACGAGTTTCTGGTAATTGCGCGGCTGCTGCCCGGGACCAGCCTTGCCGGCCTGGTGAGCCGGTTGGCTACGGTACAGAAGAAGGCCAGCGCCGACCATGCTGCACCAGGAGTTCACGATTCGGTCACGGGCCGATCCATGTTGGACGACATGGTTGAGGGCTATAAGACTTCACTCTATGCGCTGCTCGCTGCAACCGGATGCGTGCTGCTCATCGCATGCCTAAACGTCGCCAGCCTATTGGTCGCGCGCACTGCCGCAAGAAATAAGGAAATGGCCATCCGCACAGCCCTAGGCGGCGGGCGCCTGCGTCTGCTCTGCGAGCGGCTGACGGAGAGCCTTCTACTCTCGGTTGCGGGCGGCGCCCTGGGGCTACTGCTAGCGTGTGGAGCGCTGACCTGGCTGGTGCGCATGCGTCACGACATGAACCGGGTTGAAGCCATTCATTTCGATGGCGTTGTAGCAATCTGCACCGTGGCCGCCGTCCTGTTATGCGCGCTGTTTTCCGGGCTGATCTCCGCCACGACTACCGGCGGCAGCGAGATTCTTGTCTCGTTGCAGGAATCGTCACGGGCAAGCAGCGCCGGCAGGGCGCGGGCTGGGTTGCGAAGGCTCTTGCTGGTGCTGGAAGTGAGCCTGACCGTGGTGCTGCTGGTGGGCGCGGGACTGCTGCTGAAAAGCTATCAGAAGCTGCGGAACACGGATCTTGGAGTGCCGGTAGACAACGTGTTGACGATGCACTTCAGCCTGCCGGCGATCCGTTACAAGGAACCAGTGCAGCAGGTCGCCTTCTTCGAGCGACTGCTGCAGCGCGTTCGCTCGTTGCCGGGTACAGAGGCAGCCGGCCTGGTGAGCACCGCCCCGGGTCAAGGGTGGGGTGGGGACAACATGGTGAGCGTGGTCGAGCACACGCCGCCACCTAAAGGCCAGGAGCCCGACCTGATGTTCCGCGGTGCGGACCCCGGATACTTTCGAGCGATCCAGATTCCTGTGTTGCGCGGCCGCACCTTTCGAGCGGTCGAGCGGCTGGAGCGTGCGCATGTCGCGATGATCAGTCAATCCGCCGCGCAGCTTCTGTTTCCCGGTGAGGACCCGATCGGCAGACATGTGAAGAATAGTTCCCTGGGCGAGGTCTACGAGATTGTGGGCCTGGTGGGCGACACGCGATGGTCCATTGCACAGCCGGTGTTTCCTACCCTTTATAGGCCGCTTTATGGGAACAACTATAGCGCGGCGACCATTGTCGTTCGGTCCAGGCGAAATGTGGACACGCTTGCCCTGCCGGTACAAAAGCTTATTGGCGAGATGGATCCGGACTTGCCGGTATCGAACGTGATGACGCTGCGCGAAACCATTGGCAAGTCCACCGTCGACGCGCAATTCGACTCTGTTCTGGTGCTGGCCTTCGCGGTGATCGCATTAGTACTGGCCGCCGCGGGTCTCTATGGTGTGCTTGCCTACCTGGTGACACAACGCAGCAGAGAGATCGGCATTCGAATCGCGCTGGGGGCTCAAAGGAGGCAGATGTTGCGGGTGATGCTGCTGGATGGAATCCGGCCCGCACTCCTGGGCCTCGTGCTCGGGTTGGGAGCAAGTGCGGCGGCGGTACGCCAGATCCGGTCGATGCTCTACGAGACCCAGCCGCTGGACCCGGTGGTGTATGTCGCGGTGAGCGCGACGCTGCTGCTGGTGGCGGCCTGCGCTTGCTTATTGCCAGCGTGGCGCGCGTCGAGGCTTGATCCAATGCAGGCCCTTAGAACGGAATAATGACAACGGAATAGCTGTCCAATGCAACAGGCCCACTTGGGCTTGCGTTTTGTTGATACCAGTCCTGTGGAGAGCTCGCACCTGGCTCATCTACGCCGCTGGGTGACATATCCGGAGCAATTGGAGGAGGCGCGGAGAGACAAAGAACCCAGGATTCCTGCCGTTTTCAAGGGTTAGGGCAAGAGTCTGGGTGAACAGCCGATGTTTTTTGGGTGGCGGTGGAGGGGCGGATGTCCTGGCGGCGAAAGGGCCGCGGAGTGTGGGCGGACGGGCGAAAGCTTTGCCCTTGGTACTGAGAGTTTTGCGCAGCTACCGTTTAATTGTTCAGTATTTCGCGGGCGATGATAAGGCGCTGAATTTCGCTAGTGCCTTCGCCGATGGTGCAGAGTTTGACGTCGCGGTAAAACTTCTCGACCGGGTAGTCTTTGATAAATCCGTAACCGCCGTGGAGCTGCACTGCCTCATCGCATACCTTGACCGCTATTTCACTGGCCATTAATTTGGCCATAGAGGATTCAAGCGTGGTCTTCTGGCCGGCATCCTTCATGACCGCGGCGCGCAGCGTGAGTAGCCGGGCGGCGTCCAGTTGGGTTGCCATGTCGGCAAGTTTCCACTGGATGCCTTGAAACTCCGAGATGGCCTTGCCAAATTGATGGCGCTGCTTCACATAACCACGCGCCGCGTCGTAGGCCCCACGCCCGATGCCCAGCGAAAGAGCGGCAATCGATATGCGCCCACCGTCCAGGATGCGCATGGAATCGATAAATCCATGACCCTCGTTGCCCAGGAGATTTTCTGCGGGAATTTCGCAGTCCTCAAAAATAAGTTCCGACGTGTCGCTTGCGCGCAGACCAAGCTTGTTTTCCTTTTTACCGGGACGAAAGCCCGGAGTTCCCTTCTCTACCACGAAGGCCGACAGACCTCGCGTCCCCTGGCTCTTATCGGTAACCGCGATGATGACAGAAATGTCGGCGTAATGCCCGTTGGTGATGAAGGTTTTATTCCCGTTCAACACCCAGCGATCACCCTTGCGTACGGCCGTCGTTCGGGCGCTTCCGGCGTCGGAGCCGGAACCAGGCTCGGTTAGCCCCCAGGCACCCAGCCATTTGCCAGAGGCGAGCAAGGGAATGTATCTGGACTTTTGTGCTTCGTTGCCGGCAAGAAAGATGTGATTGCTACAGAGAGAGTTGTGCGAGGCTACGATGATCCCAATCGAGCCATCGACCGCCGATAGCTCTTCCACCGCGAGCGCATAGTCCACATAGCCGAGACCGGCGCCCCCAAGCTCTACCGGGAAAATCACCCCCATCAGGCCCATTTCGCCCAGCTTCCGGACCACTTCCTGGGGAAATTCACTGGCTTCGTCCCAACGCATGACGTTGGGAGCGATTTCGCGGGCCGCAAAATCACGAATCTCCTTGCGCAATTGCTCCTGCTCGTCGGTCAGAGCAAACGAATGGCTCACACTCATGAAGAAAACCCCCGCCTTATGCAGGCTGCGGAAAAGCCTTGGACGAAGGGCACGGCTTTGGCCGTGCCATTACAGCACACTGAGCGCCTGCTCCAGGTCTTCCAACAGATCTTCAGCATCTTCGATACCAGCCGAGATGCGCACCATTCCGTCGGTCAGGCCGATCTTTGCGCGGCCTTCTTCGCCCAGTGCGGCATGAGTCATGGTGGCGGGATGCGAAACCAACGTCTCCACTCCGCCCAGCGATTCGCCGACGGTGCAGATTCTTAGCCGGCGCAAGACCGCATTGGCTTTCTCTAGAGAACCGGTTTCAAAGGTGATGAGCGCGCCGAAGCCGGACATTTGCCGCTTGGCAAGCGCATGCTGAGGGTGTTTGGGAAGCCCAGGATACAAAACCATTGGGATCTTCGGATGGCCGTCGAGGTAGTTGGCGAGCGCATAGCCATTCACCTCGTGCTGCTTCATGCGCACGGCCAGCGTCTTGACCCCGCGCAGGACCAGATAGCACTCGAAGGGGGAGAGAATGCCTCCGGTGCATTTCTGCACGAATTCGAAGGTTTCCTTATGTTTGGGCGTAGTGGCCACCAGGACGCCGCCGAGACCGTCACTGTGTCCATTGAGGAATTTGGTGGTGGAATGCATCACGATATCCGCACCCAACTCCAAGGGACGCTGGAAATAAGGCGACATGAAGGTGTTGTCGACGCTCAGATCGATCGGTTGGCCAGCCCCTCTGTGCTCCTGACAGATATCGGCAATGGCGCGAATGTCGGTGATTTGCATCATCGGGTTGGTCGGGGTTTCGATGTGGACCAGCCGGGTGTTGGGCTGGATTGCGTGCCGGACCTGCTCCGCATCGCTGGTATCGACGTAGGTAAAGAGGATGCCGTAATGGGCAATGATCTGGTCAAAAAGGCGCGGTGTTCCACCGTAAACATTCGATCCGCAGATGACATGATCGCCGGTCTTGAGCATAGTGACCAGAGCCGCAATGGCCGCCATGCCACTGGAAAACACGTGGGCGGAAGCGCCGCCTTCGAGCGAAGCCAGATTTTCTTCGAGCGCCGTCCGAGTAGGATTCGAGACCCGGGAATATTCGTATCCGCGGTGCTTACCTATCTCTTCCTGGGCATAGGTCGATGAGGCATAGATGGGCACATTGACTGCGCCGGTCAGCGCGTCCGCAGGCTGGCCGTCGTGGATGGCCCGGGTGGAGAAACCGTGACCGCTCATAGACCGCCCTCGAAGATCTTCTTCGAAAGGTAGCGCTCGGCGGAGTCGGGAATGACGGTGGCCACTCGCTTCCCCTCGCCCAGGCGGGTCGCGATCCGAATCGACGCGTCCACAACGGCGCCGCCGCTGGAACCAGAGAGCAGGCCTTCCTCAGCCGCCAGCCGCCTGACCATCGCAAAGGCTTCCGGGTCGTGGACGGCAATGATCTCGTCGCACCATTCCCGGTCAAAGGTGCGGGGAATAAAGGAAACACCGATTCCCTCCACCTTGTGGTGACCAGGCTCGCCCCCCTGCAACACGGAACCCTGGGTCTCTACTGCTACGGTAAGAATGCCCGGGTTCTGCTCTTTAAGGAAGCGCGCCACCCCGGAGAAGGTACCACCGGTACCGACACCCGCGACAAAGGCATCCACGCGTCCTTCCATCTGCTCCCAGAGTTCGCGCGCGGTGGTGGCATGGTGAAAGTCGGGATTGGCGCGATTGTCGAACTGGAGAGCGGCAAAGCTACCCGGGGTGTCCGCGGCTATGGCGCGGCAGCGGCGGATGGCGCCAGACATGGCTTCTGCCTCCGGAGTGCGGATCACAGTGGCGCCAAAGCCACGCATGAGGATGCATTTCTCTTCCGCAAAGCCCTCCGGAACAAAGAGCACAACCTTGTAGCCGCGGTGTACGCCAACCAAGGCAAGCCCGACGCCTGTGTTGCCCGCGGTGGCCTCAAAGATCGTCGCACCCGGCTGCAGCAGACCACGGCGCTCTGCATCCAGGATCATGCCCAACGCCGCGCGATCCTTGACGCTCCCGCCGGGATTGAAGAGCTCGAGTTTGGCGTAGACATCGGCGGCCCCGGGGGGGACCACGCGGTGAAGATGGAGCATGGGGGTGGACCCCATCAACTCTGTTACATCTTCAGCAATATGCAGCGCGCGCGCTGCAACTTCACGAGTAAAAAGGGTCATAGGCCAACTGACAAGTGTAGCAGTGACTTGCCGGACGCAGCCTGGAAGAAGCTCAATTGGAGGCCGCTTGGGACCCTTTCGGGGAACCTGGCCCTGCGGCGTTCGCCTTTTTGGTGTTGGGGTAATAGCCGGTGCGGGTGCGCACTACAAGCTTGTTATATCCTTTTGCCCGTGCCTCCACGTGAACCATGCGAAAGCCTCCCTGGATGGCGGGCTTGGTGGAGTGATAACCAATGGTGTACTGCTCGCGAATATCGCGCGCCACTTCGCCTGCAATTTCATCGACTTGCGCGAGGTTCTTGGGAAAGAAGGAGACACCCCCGGTCTCATTGGAGAGCATTTCCAGCGCCCGCTTTGCGCGACGAGCCTCACGTCCGCCACCGGTGTCGTCGTAAAGGAGACCGATCGAATACACCACCGGCCCTTGCAGATCCTGGATGCGACGCACCGTTTCCTCTAGCGTCGTGCTGGAAGCATTGTCTTCTCCGTCGGTGATGACCAGAAGTACCTGCTTGGAGCGCTTGGCATTTTTTGTAAGGTAATCGGCCGAGGCCATGATGGCGTCATAAAGCGCCGTCCCACCCTTGGAGTCAATGTGGGATAGACCGTCGCGCAGCTTGTTGACGTTGGCGGTGAAATCCTGATCGATGTATGCCTCGTCGGAGAAGTTCACCACGAAGCTCTCGTCATCGGGGTTTGAAGCATGCACCAGATCAAGGGCAGACGAGTTCACCGCCTGGCGTTTGGTGCGCATAGAACCGGAGTTGTCGACCAGAATGCCGAGCGATATAGGGATGTCCTGGTGCTGAAAGGAGGTGATGGTCTGGGCTACGCCGTCTTCTGAAACCTTGAAGTCGTCCTTGGCGAGTGTAGTCACCAGGTGCTGATGATCGTCGAGCACGGTCGCGTTCAAGACCACTTCATCGACATTACGCTGCAGAGTATACCGGCCATTATCACGGGCAATCAGGGCTGGATTCTGGGTCTGATTGGGGGCGGCATTCTCCCCATCCGGGGAGGCCACGGGATCACGGTCCACATTGAGCGGGGGTTGCTTTTCCGGCTGGACCGGAGAGGCAGACGGCGGAGCTACCTGCGCGACCGCTGGGCCCGGCAAGCTGCAAAGCAGGAAAATTGGTAAAACGCAGAGCCATCTACTGCAAGGGCGCATAGTATCCGGTACGGGCATGAACGGTAAGCTGGGGCAGCCCCTCGGGCGGAACCAGCTTTACCTTCAATTTACGCCACTTGCCGTCCCGTTTGGCATCGTCTGAGCTGTATCCAAGCACGTATTGGTTGCGTAACTCGGCACTGATCTTGGTCGCGATATCAGCCATATCAGCCAGATCGTCCACCCGGAAGAGCTGGCCGCCGGTCTCTTCGCTCACGTCATGCAGCAGGATCGGTCCCAGCTGCTCTTCGCGGGTAGGCGCGTACTGGTCGAAGATGCCAATGGAATAGATCTGCACATCGGACTCACGAACCACCGAACGCACTTCACTCTCAGTGTAGCGACTGCGGTTGTCACCGCCGTCAGAGACCACCAGCAGCGCCTTGCGCTCGTGCTTCGCCTGCTTCATCTTGTTCAGGCCGAAGTAGATGGCGTCCAGCAGCGCGGTTCGGTGCCCAGGCTTTACGGTGAGCAAGCGAGCTTCGATGTTATCAACATTATTGGTGAAATCCGTGATCAGCTCCGGCCGGTCGTTGAAACCAATGACGAAAAACTCGTCCTGCGGGTTGGCCGTGCGCAGAAACTCCAGGATCGAGTTTCGGGCGCGGTTGATCTTGTCGGTCATGCTGCCGCTCAAGTCGAAAATGATGCCGATCGACACCGGAGCATCCTCAGAGGAAAAGCTCTTGAGCCTCTGTAATGCGTTGTTTTCGTAGACAAAGAAATCCTGGCGCTCCAGGCCGGTGACAAGACGGTTGAGGGGGTCGGTGACGGTAACCGGCACCAGGACCAGGTTTACGTTAACCCGCATGCGTTCGCTTGGCCGCGCGCTCAGGGCCTTCCTCCCCTCCAGCGGGGGTGGAATATTCGCCGGCGCCTTTGGGTTAGCGGGGTTAGCGGGCGCTGCGGACGGAGCGGGAGGTTCGACGTGAACATCATTCAGCGGATCCTGGGCCCAGCAAACCTGGGAAATCGCAAGCCAAAGCCCGAGTGCGGTGACAGCCTTGACCGTCATCCACACGCCCGATCTGATCCCCATTCTGCGCTCCATCGTGAGCGCCATAGCCCCAATCCTCGTGTCTTGGACTTTCCTGCGGCCCGGGACTAAAGAATCATGTACGGCTTCTTTTACGGATAGCCATGCAGTTTCGGTCGCCCCAGCAAAGTCCACAGAAAATCCGGGTCCCAGCGTTCGTGTGCAGGATGGTAGCACGCCGGCATGAACCCTGGGTTCGTATATGTTAGACGCGCGTTACATAACATGGCTACCACGTTTCGGGTGTTACCTCTCGAGGGACGGATGCGCCAGGAAGGGGAAGAGAGGCTCTTCCAGTCAGGTACAATCTGGCAGATATAAGAGAGTAAAGCAATTGGCAGCGTAGACGAGGTTGCCGATGTCTGGAGTTCGACCCCAAAGCATGGCCCGAATTTATCCTTTTCGCGCGTTACGCTACAACCCGAGCATGGTACGCGTGGAAGAGGTCGTGACCCAGCCCTACGACAAGATTTCCCCGGCGATGCAGCAGGCGTACTACCAGCGCAGCCTCTACAATCTTGTCCGCATCATTCTGGGGTTGCCCGAGCTGTTCGATGAACCGGGGAGCAATGACGTATACACCCGCGCGGCACGAGATTTCGCCGACTGGCGCCGGATGGGGATCCTGGCCCAGGAAAAGGACGCCTGTATCTTCGCCTACTCCCAGCGCTTTACTGTGCCAGGTGGAGATGGAGAGGTTCACGAGCGGCGCGCCTTTATCGGCTTGGGCGAGGTATGCGATTACGGCCAACAGGTAGTTTTCCGCCACGAACAGACGCTTTCGAAGCCCAAATCTGACCGGCTGAACCTGCTGCGCGCCACCCGTGCTCACTTCGGGCAAATCTTCATGCTCTATTCGGATCCGGCGCTGACAGCGGAAAAGATTCTGTTTTCCGGCACATCGGCTCCAGAGATCGAAGTGACCGATGAGTACGGGGTAACGCATCGGGTGTGGAAGGTCAGCGATATGAGCACCATCAATATCCTTCTGGGAGCGATGGAGGATAAGAAACTGATCATCGCCGATGGTCATCATCGGTACGAGACTGCCCTGGCCTATTCGCTGGAGCACGCCCCGCCGACCGTCACCCGGACTGAGAGGAACCTGGCCAACACCACACCGCAGCCCGCCTATCCGGAAGCTGCCGTGATGATGACCTTCGTCAACATGGACTCGACGGGGATTACGATTCTGCCTACCCATCGTGTGGTCTTTGGGCTCCCGAATTTTTCGGCAGCGACGTTCATCGAGCACGCGAAGAACTTTTTTGACATCAAATTGGTCAACGCAGAGGACGCGGCCGACCTGACCAGGCTGTTGGCCCGCCAGCCAGGTACAGCCTTCGTTGCGGTCACCAAATTGGGTTATCACCTGCTTACAGCCAAGCCTGAGACGGTCGCCCGGGCGCTATCCAAGGTCCCGGACCGGCAACGGCGGCTCGACCTGACGCAGCTGCACTCCTTAGTGCTGGAGCAATTACTGGGTATCACGGCGGAGGCCATCCGCGAGCAGCGCAACCTGCGCTACGTGCGCGATGCCGGCGAAGCCATGGAGCAGGTTTCGCGCAGGGAGGCGGACGTGGCCTTCCTGACCAATCCGATCACCTTGGGCCAATTGCGCGAAGTGGCCTTCGCGGGCGACGTCATGCCCCAGAAGTCTACCGATTTCTATCCCAAGCTATTGAGCGGTCTTGCCATCTATGCACTCGATTGAGGAGAGCCGATCCTGATCCCGGACTCCCGGCAGGCCGCAGCAGCCATGGAAAGCCGCTTGAAGTTCATGCATCCCAGTAAAGCGATCGGGAAATGGTGGAGATTCGGGTACCTGGCGATTGCTCTGAGCCTGGCGGGTCATCCTGTCAGCGCCCAGTCACCGTCCAACCCTCCGCCTGCTGCACCTGCGGTTGCGCGTGCTGCCCCACGCTTTGCGGTGGTCATCGACGCCGCCCATGGGGGCGCGGACAGTGGAGCACGCCTGGCTGACCATCTGCTGGAAAAAGACCTCACACTGTCGCTGTCGGTACGACTGCGCTCCATGTTGGGGGCGCATGGTATTCCGGTCGTCACCACCCGGGAATCGGATGGAGCGATCCCGGCGTTGAACCGCGCGGAGACGGCAAACCACGTGGGCGCAGCCGCCTGCATCACGCTGCATGCCACTACCAGCGGAAGCGGCGTTCATCTCTTTACGGCCTCGCTAACGCCAATTCCCATGACCCGCTTTCTGCCCTGGGAGACTGCCCAGGCCGCCTATACGGAGCAGAGTTTGCGCCTCTCCTCGGAGATCGATTCGGCCATGACGCACGCGGAGATTCCGGTGACGCTGGGGCGTACAGCTTTGCAGCCGCTGGACAACTTCACCTGCCCGGCGGTGGCGGTGGAGGTGTCGCCGTTGCATAACTCCGGCCGAGTGACCCCACTCTCCGACTCCGGGTATCAGGACCGAATCGTGGCAGCGATGGCCGCGGCAGTCGAACAATGGCAGCGCGATTGGAGGCAGCAGCCTTGATCTCCCGCGGGCAGCGCATTCTGTTCTGGACCCTGCTGGTGAGCTCGGTGCTGATGGCGGTAGTGTTGCTGCGCATGCGGGAGCGGGCGATGGACCGCCTGCTGGGTTCCGCGGAGACGATGCCGCTGAATCCTCCGGCTGGAAGGCCGGTGCAGAGTGTAACCATGATGATTGCCAATGATCTGGATGGGTCCATTCAACCGGCAACGCTGAACGTGGCACTGCCGCTGGATGCCAACGCGCGGGCCCACGTAATTCTGCAGCACCTGATCGTTAACTACGCCCGGCCCAATTCAAAGCACCCGATTGCCGCCAACAAGGGTGTGAACGAAATATTCTTCATGACCCTGCCTCTGGAGGCTAACCAGGTCGTACCGGACACGATGGCGGTTGTCGACCTGAGCACATCGTTTGTGGACGCCCACCCTTCGGGCATCGAGCCGGAGACGCTCACGCTGCTTTCCATTATCGGCACGCTGCACGCCAACTTTCCGCAGATCTCGCAGGTGCGATTTCTGGTAGACGGACAACAGCGTGACACCCTCGCCGGGCATGCGGACCTGACCCGGGTGTACCTGGCATCGGATGCTCCTGGAGTGAAGCACCTGTGAGTGCCAGCCGGCTGAAGATTGGAGTTTTTGATTCTGGATTCGGCGGCCTGACGGTACTGCGAGCACTGCTGCCGTTACTTCCCGAGGCAGAGTTCCTCTACCTGGGAGACACGGCGCGGCTGCCATACGGATCAAAATCCCGCGCGACCATCGTGCGCTATGCGCTTTCCAGCACTCGTTTTCTGCTCGACCAGGGTGCGGATTTTCTGGTGATTGCTTGCAACACGGCGACCGCGCTGGCCCTGGAAGAGATTCGCGGGTCGACTCGCGTGCCCGTTCTGGGCGTGATCGAGACCGGGGCCAATGAGGCGGCCAGTTGTTCGAAGACTCGGGAAATCCTGGTGATCGGCACCGACGCAACGATTGCCAGCCATGCCTATGCTGCGGCCTGCAGAGAAAGGGGTCTGCGCGCACTGGAGAAGGCATGCCCGCTGCTGGTGCCGCTGGTCGAAGAAGGCTGGGTCAACCACCCGGTCACGGTTGAAGTGGTCAGGATTTATCTGACGGAATTGCTGGAGCAGGCACAGGAAGCCGAGCTTGATCCGGACACGCTGGTGTTGGGCTGCACGCATTACCCGTTGCTGCGGCCGATGATGGAGGCTGCGGTTGCGCCCGCGATCCAGGTTATCGATTCGGCCCAGGCAACCGCCAGGCAAGCGGCCCAGTTGCTGGCCCGCCATCGGGGGTTGACCGTAGACCGCAGGACCTCTGGTAGATGCCGTTTCTTCGCCACTGATTCAGTCTCCAAATTTCGACGGCTGGGTGCTCGCTTTTTGGGGAGTGCGATCGATGAGGTCGAACTCGTGGACCTGGGCGGCTGATATATCCTTGCAACGACAGAATAGGAGCAGCACGGAATGGTGGATCTGAAGGGTCAGACGGCAGTGGTATTCGGCCTGGCAAACAAGCGCAGTATCGCCTGGGCGATCGCCCAAAAGCTTTCGGGAGCGGGAGCGCAGATTGCTATCTGCTACCAAAATGAACGTCTGCGTGTGGAAGCGGAAAGTTTAGCCGGGGAGCTACCCGATGCGGCGGTTTTCCAATGCGACGTATCGAGCGATGAGCAGATTGACGAAGTTTTTGCGCAACTCAAGCAGCGCTACGGGAAGATCGATACCCTGGTACACAGCGTGGCCTTTGCCACGGCCGATGCGCTACAGAACGATTTTCTGTTGACCAGCCGCGAAGCCTTCCGGATAGCGAACGAGATCAGTGTGTATTCGCTGATCGCCCTGAGCCGGGGAGCCGCTCCGCTCATGACGGATGGCGGCAGCATCATCACCATGACCTACTATGGGTCGCAAAAAGTGGTGCCGCGTTACAACGTGATGGGTGTGGCCAAGGCAGCGCTCGAGGCCACCGTTCGCTATCTCGCTGCCGATCTTGGAGGGCAAAAAATCCGTGTGAATGCGATTTCGGCTGGCCCTATCAAGACGCTGGCGGCTCGCGGCATCGGCGGTTTGGGGGAAATGCTGAAAGTGCACGCCGAACGTGCGCCACTCAAGCGCAACATTGAGCCTGCGGAAGTGGGCAATGCAGCGCTTTTCCTGGCTTCCGATTTGTCGTCGGGGGTGAGCGGTGAAGTGCTTTACGTGGACTGCGGGTATAACGTGGTGGCCTTCGCAACTTCCGAGTTAGAGCACATGCGCGGGTAGGTGGATCCCCTCGCGCTGGTCCGTTGAGGACGGAACGGTTGGCTCTAGGACCAGACCCCATCGAGGCCCGGAGGGCCGCCCACTAAACGTCAGCCCAGTCCGGAAGGGCTGGGTGGAATCCCCATTTATGATCCGGAGCGCCATAGGCGCGGCACCCATTTTCTCTTCAACCAATCCCAATTGAAAACCCCACCCTCCCCTTTGTCATCCCGAACCGGAGCGAAGCGAAGCGGAGCCAACGCTCCCGGCACTAACTTGAAGTGTCATCCCGACCGGAGCGAAGCGAAGCGGAGGGACCTGCTGTTTCACTCCATCCCAAACAAATGCCCCGGCCCGCTACCCTGGGTTTGGCTGATTGGTCATGATTTCTTCGCGCACGTTCTTGAGCACAGCCAGGGATCTTTGCACTCCGACTTCTCCGCTCAGGATTGGATCTTCGTTTTCGATGCTGAGCATTCCGTTGTAGCCAACTTCCATGTAGGCGTTAACGATGTCCTTCCACATGCTGGCCCCGTGTCCATAACCAACCGCGCGAAAGAATTCTGACGCCTCATGGTCGTCTTTCTTCCCGAAGTTCAAAACTCCAAAGCGATCTACGTTCTGGGGGAAAAAGGCGGTGTCTTTCATATGGGCGTGATAGATCGCTCCCTGCTTGCCCAGGAAACGGATGACCTCAACCGCATTGCACTGCTGCCAGAAAAGATGACTCAAGTCGCAGTTGGCTCCGATCTCCTCGCCCGCGGCTTCGCGCAGGCGTAGCAATGTCCGCGGGTTGAAGACGACGAAATTGGGGTGCATCTCGAGGGCAATGCGATGCACTCCATGCTCGCGGGCAAACTTCGCTGTCTCTCGCCAGTAAGGAATGACGCGCTCTTTCCACTGCCATTGGAGGGCCTCGCCATGCTCCGGCGGCCAGTCGTACACAACCCAGTTCGGTACGGTGTCGGTTGGCGAGCCTCCAGGACAGCCGGAGAAGCCCACTACTGTCGGAATTTCCAACATGCCGGCAAGCTGGATGGTCTGGCGAAATTGCTCGGCGGCGGCGCGTGCTTTGGCAGCGTCTGGATAGAGCGCATTGTTGTGACAGCTGAGAGTCATGACGGGAATACCACGGTCGTCAAACTTCTTCTTCCAGGCACGCGCCTTCGCCGGGTCCGCTACCAGCTCGGGGCGAGGACAGTGCGGCGAGCCATTAGGACCCGCTGCACCAACCTCGACCGCCTCAATGCCCAGGCTGGCAAACTTATCCAGCATCTCGTCCAATGAGAGCTTGTTGAAAGGAGGGTCAAACACGCCGATGGGCAAGCTCTTTCCGGGAGCGGCGGCCTTCTCCTGCGCTGCAGGTTGCGCAGGTGCGGAAACGGAGAGCGGAGCAGATGCCAACGCAGCCGCGGTAGTGCCTAGAAACTGCCGACGATTCATGAAGCGCTCCAAAGCCTACAAAGGATAGCGACTGCTCTCGGGGTCCCGTGAGCAGTCGGAGTATGATCCCACAGCAAGTGGACCATTTGCCAATGGGCCTCTGTCAAGGTCACTTATGAAACGCAATGCTGCTTTTTGAAATCATGCTATGCTGCTCCCATGCCAAAGTCCGTCACAGCTTCCCGGAAATCAATCGACTCCGCAAAGCCGGGCAGCGGCGCAAATCAATACCTATCTCGGGCGGTAAGCAAGAGTCTGAAAGTACTCGATCTGTTACAGTCGGCCCGGTCATCCATGGGACTTAAGGAGATTGCCCGGCGGCTTCAACTCTCAAAAACTTCTACCTTTCGGCTGCTGCGCACGCTTGAGGCGGCAGGTTGCCTGGTATCCGTGGGTGCAGGCGAATACCGCCTCGCGCCGGGAATCTACTCGGTCGTGCCCACTCTTTGGCTCGCCCGCATGCTGCGAGTCGCCACCGTTCGCATGCAGGAGCTGAATGCCACACTACGGGAAACCATCAGCCTGGCCGCCCTGTTTGATAACCGTGCTGAGGTGGTTGCGGTGATCGAAAGCCCACAGATCATCCGGATGAGCAACGTGGTCGGCCATATCCTGCCGCCCAACGCCAGTTCTCTGGGAAAGGTGATCACCGCATTCCAGACGGAGGAGCAAAGAGAGAAGCTCTTGCGCAGTTATGGATGTTGGCGCTTCACCGAACAAAGCATCACCGACCCGGCGCAATTGCAGGAGGAATTCAGGCGGATCCGGACGGATAAGTTTGCCGCGGACCGCGAAGAATCCGTGCCTGACGGAATCTGCTTTGGGGTTCCGGTCTTCAATCCTGTGGGTGAAGTGAATGTAGCGTTGAGCTCATCTTTACCTAAGATGCGGGTGCGCGACCGGGATCATGAGAAAGCGATTGTCTCTGCTCTGCGCGCCACCGCGGACAAAATTTCTGCGGACTTCCGGGCCGTCCAGGCACCTGAGGTGGTCAGTACGTCGCGCGGCCGCCGCTAGCGTCGTAGCATTGCGCGGTGACAAAAGAGCACTCACTGCTGGCCAGGAAATGAACTACGTAGGCTATCTCTTCAGGCCGAGCGGTGCGCCGCATCGGAATACGATCCGTCATGTAGGATACCTGTTCCGGAGTAAGCTGATCCAGAATTTGAGTCTGAACCACTGCCGGCGAAACCGCATTCACGCAAATGCCTTCGGTGGCTACCTCTTTCCCCAATGACTTGGTAAGACCGATCACGCCGGCTTTGGTTGCTGAATAGGGGATCATCCTGGGATTACCTTCCTTACCGGCTATCGAAGCAACATTCACGATGCGTCCATAGGATCGACTGCGCATGTGAGGAACGACGGCGCGGCAAAAATTGAAAACGCCGGTTAGATTGATGGCGATGTTGCGCTGCCAGTTCTCGTCCGTTTGGTCCCAGATATAAGCCGCGGGGCCGGCAATGCCCGCGTTGTTCACCAGAATGTCTATCTGGCCGGTTTGCTCGAGTACCTTTTCGACCGCGCGGCCAACAGAGGCCGGGTCGGCAACGTCTGCTTCCACGGCGAACGCTCCGTGGGGCAAAGTGGCCGCTGCGCGCTGCGCTCCAGGCAAATTCAGGTCGACCACGGCGACGCTTGCTCCTGCACTCGCAAGCCGAATCGCAATTGCTTGCCCGATTCCGGTCGCGGCTCCGGTAACAATGGCAGTTCGTCCCGCAAGGCTGAACATCTCCCCAATGCCCTTGCTGCCCTCATTCATGTCTCGCGCTCCCCCGCACTGCCCGGGATTATATATGAACGCGGAACATTAAAGTCATCAAATGGAATGAGTTCCGATTTATGCATTGACCATCGAGTGAGACGAAATGTATTACTTTACAGTCGCTTCCATTGGGAGAGAGCACGCAAGTGAAAGGGCCATATCGCGGCGGCCATTCCTGGGCACAGCTGTCGTTGCCTGCACCGTTGCAGCCACTACTCCAGGTGCGTAGAGGCCGCTGCAAAGTGGAACTCTGGGCCTGCTCTTTGGCGCTTTATGCGTCGCTGGGCATGGCACAAAACCCGGCACAGTTTGGGCGAACGTGTGCAGTTTGCCATGGTGACAACGGGGAAGGAACCGATCGCGCTCCGGCATTGATCAACAATCGCGAGCTCCGCGGCGCCAGTGTGAAAGATATTGCGACCCTGATCAAGAACGGCCGAGGCAATATGCCTGCATTTGCTTCGTTGCCCGAGGCGCAGATTAGAGAGCTCGCTACCTTTGTCCACTCGATGAACATGGACGCTTTCGAGATGAAGCCCGCCGGGGATACGGCAGCCGGAGCCAGCATCTTCTTTGGAAGTGGGCACTGCTCCGAGTGCCATACCGCACAGGGACGCGGCGGAAGCAACGGTCCCGATCTATCAAGCATCGGCCACCAGATGCCCCTGGGGGAACTCGAGCAATCGCTGCAACAGCCGGATGCACGGATTGCAGCGGGTTATGGAATAGTGAATGTCACGCTACGGGATGGCAGTAGGTTGCGTGGTTTTGCGCGCAGCCACGGCACCCATGATCTGCAGTTACAGACGCTTGACGGGCAGCTTCACCTGCTGCTCGACCATGAATATACCCGCGTGGTTGGAGAGGAACACTCCATCATGCCTGCCTTCGACGGCACGCCACAACAGTTTCGCGACTTGGTCGCCTTCCTGAGCAGACTGGATGGAGTACCCACCGGGCCCAACCTTGCGGCGCGAGAAGAAGTGACTGGCCAGTCAGTCGAACAAATCTTTCACCCCAGAGCGGGAGATTGGCCGACCTATTCGGGAAATATCAATGGTAACCGTTACAGCGCCCTTACCGGGATCAATGCAAGAAATGTAAACCAGCTGCAGGTGGCATGGATCCACCCGCTTCCTTACTTCGGTCTGGAAACGACACCACTGGTTATCGCCGGAATCATGTACGTGACCGGTCCCAACCAGGTGCAGGCGCTGGATGGGCGAACGGGCCGAGAGATCTGGAATTACTCGCGTCCACGCGCGGCGGCGGGGACCATCCCGGGCGATGCGGCGAAGGGAGCCAATCGGGGCGCCGCCGTGCTGGGCGACCGCGTTTTCTTTATCACCGACAATGCGCACCTGATCTGCCTGCACCGGCTCACAGGAGCGTTGCTTTGGGAAGTATCCTTGGGAGCCCCGCGCTATGGCGGCACCTCAACCCCATTCATTGCGGGCGACCTCGTAATTGCCGGCGTCTCCGGAGGAGACGAAGGTATTCGAGGTCTGCTGGCGGCCTATCGCGCAACCACGGGTGAGCGGGCCTGGCGCTTCTGGGCAGTTCCGTCCGCAGGCGAGCCGGGTTCTGAAACATGGAAGGGCGATGTCAAGCCGCAAGGCGGCACTACCTGGACGACCGGCAGCTACGATAGCCAACGCGGCGTCCTCTACTGGGGTATTGGCAATCCTTACCCGGCAACCGATGGAGACAACCGCGGCGGCGACAATCTTTACACGGCGAGTGACGTGGCCCTCGATGCCCGGACGGGAAAGCTGTTGTGGCATTTTCAATTTACGCCGCACGACGTGCACGACTGGGACGCGAATCAACCCCTGGTACTGGTCGACGCGCCATTCCATGGCCACAATCGTAAGCTGTTGCTGCATGCCAATCGCAACGGGTTCTTTTATGTGCTTGACCGGACCAACGGACAATTCCTGCAAGCGACGCCATTGGTCGAGAAGTTAAATTGGGCGAGTGGAATCGGAAACGATGGGCGGCCGCAGTTGCTGCCGGCCAACGAGACCACGCTGGGGGGTGTGAAAACCTGCCCTGCGGTGAGAGGGGCCACAAATTGGTATTCGACCTCTTACAATCCGTTGACTCATCTTTACTACGTGATGACCGTGGAAGACTGCAGCATCTATCGCAAGGCGCATGACGGCGGCTACGAGCCGGCCGACGATCCAGCTGATCCCCCTATGAAGGTTCTGCGCGCATTTGCCCTGGAGACGGGGAAAATGGCTTGGGAACTTCCGCTCACGGGTCCCCCGGAAAGAAATTACGCCGGGGTTCTCAGTACCGCCGGAGGCCTGGTGTTTCTGGGGGAAACAAGTGGAGGTTTCGCTGCCGTCGACGCCAGGACCGGAAGCTATCTGTGGCATTTCGAAGCCAGCGAGCCGTGGAAGGCTTCACCTATGACGTATATGGTGAAAGGCCGGCAATACGTCGCGATCGCCTCGGGGTCCAATATCCTATCGTTCGCGCTCCCTGCCAAATAGTTTGTGCATTCCGGCAAACTTTCGGCGTTCGATTCACCCTACGTTAACGTGACTATCGAAAACTCCTAGAGAAGCAGTTCACTCATGCGCTGACCCGCCGTAATCTGCTACACCACGCCAGAGAGCACCTCACCGAATGAAGATATCCGTATGGGCCACTGTTGTTGTCTTGTGCATCGCACACTGTTGGGTACGAGCCGAAAGCGTATGCCCGCGCCCGGAGCCTGGAAGCAAGGTCGAAGAACCGGAGGACCTGCGCAGCCAGAATGGGGTTCTGGAAGCGCAGTTGACCGCGAGTAATACCGCACAAGCGAACGGCGCCATTCGCTACTGCTACACCGATGCAGGGGGCCACGAATCGCCAACTCTGCGTGTCCATCGTGGCGACCTGGTCATCCTTCATTTAACGAATGCAATGACAGAAGTCAGCCACGGAAGCACAGCAGCCATGCCCGCGCACGCGCATGCTCATTCTGCTGCGAACGCTTGTACCAGTGGGATCATGAGCCCGGTGTCAACTAATCTTCACTTTCACGGTCTTACGATTCCGCCGGTCTGCCATCAGGATGATGTGCTGAAGACCTCTCTGCAACCAGGGGATCCACCGTTCGAGTATCGCTTTAAGGTTCCGGAGAACGAGCCACCAGGGCTCTATTGGTACCACCCTCATATTCATGGATTCAGCAAAGAACAACTGCTTGGCGGGGCCTCCGGCGCGCTGATCGTAGAAGGCATCGAGCGCGCCAAGAAGGCGACGGCCGGTCTTCCGGAGCG
>DASRRN010000202.1:0-7675 GCA_035695685.1 Acidobacteriaceae bacterium
CAGCCTCCGCCATTGCCGCCACCCCCGACTATCAGCCTCTGCGCGTAGATCGCGGCGCCCCTGCGCTGCAGCAGTCGCTGCGCAAGCTCGGTACCCGCGCCAGTCTCATGTTGATCGTCGCTCATCCCGATGACGAGGATGGCGGCATGCTCACCTACGAGTCTCGCGGCCTGGGCGCCCGCGTGGCCTTGCTCACCCTGAATCGCGGCGAGGGTGGACAGAACATCATGTCCAACGATCTTTGGGATCAGCTTGCCCTGGTGCGGACCCAGGAGCTGTTGGCCGCCGACCGCCGCTACGGCGTCGATCAATATTTCACCCGCGTCGCCGACTTCGGTTTTTCCAAAACCCTCGATGAGGCCCTCACCGTCTGGGGACACGATCGCGTCCTCTATGACGTCGTCCGCGCCGTCCGCCTCAATCGGCCCCTGGTCCTCGCCGCCGTATTTGTCGGCGGCATCACCGACGGCCACGGCCAGCACCAGGTCTCCGGAGAAATGGCCCAGGAGGTCTTCAAGGCCGCGGGAGACCCCAACGTCTTTCCCGACCAGATCAAGGCTGGCCTCCTTCCCTGGACGCCGCTCAAGGTCTATGCCCGCGTGCCCTCCTTCTCCATCAGCCCCAAGGGCATGTACGACTATGCCACCGGCAAGTGGGCGCCGGTTCGCTTCTATGACTATGTGGCCGGCAAATCCATAGACGCCGTGCCCACCACTACCCTTACCATCTCCGAAGGTGCCTATGACCCCGCCCTCGGCAGCTCCTACATCCAGCTCGCGCGAGAAGGCCTCGGCCAGCAAAAATCTCAGAACGGCGGCACCGGCATCCCCCTCCCCGGCGTCTTCGACGTTCCCTATCATCGTTACGGTTGCCGCGTGGCATCCTCTAATAAGGAACGCTCGTTCTTCGACGGAATCGACACTTCGCTGGCCGGCATCGCCTCCCTGGCCCCCGGCCAGCATCCCTTTCTCACCGCAGGCCTGCATCAGATCGCTTTGTCAATTGACCAGGCCACCAGGACGTTCACCGCCTCCCAGCCGGCAAAGCTGGTGCCCATGCTCGCCGCCGGTATGAAACAGACACAGTTGCTCATGGAGAAAGTGACCGCCTCCAGCCTTTCCCCTGAAGAAAAATACAATGTCAATCACGAGCTCGCGGTAAAAGAGGCCCAATTCAACAGCTCCATCATCGAGGCGCTTGGCGTCACCCTGAACGCGGTGGTGGCTCCCGCCTCGCCCAATCGTGGCCGTTCCGGCTTTGCCACCGACCCGCAGGATACCTTCACCACCGCGGTCCCGGGCCAGTCCTTTGGCGTCACTGCTTACCTCACGAATCCCACGGGCGTTCCCATTGAGATCAAAAGCGTCTCCTTGAAATCGACCGGCACGGGTGACTGGCACATCAGCTCGCCGACCGCCCTCGAAGGTCTTGTCCAGGGCAATCAACGCCAGGCCGCGGAATTCCACGTTACCGTACCCGCCGATGCCGAGGTGACCAAGGCGTGCTTTCATCGCAAGGATGTAGAGCAGCCTTATTACGACCTCGACAGCGTCGCCTGCCTCGACCATCCGCTGCCCCCTTATCCACTCGAGGCGTGGGTCGCCTTCACTGTCGATGGGGTGACCATCCGTTCCGGTCAGGCGGTGCAGACCGTTCAGCATGTAGTAGGGCGCGGCGGCGTATATCAGCCGCTCCTGGTGGCGCCGGCCATCTCCGTCGCCGCCACGGCCACCGCCGGCATCATCCCGTTGAGTGAAACCAAGCCGGCGGTAGTGAATATTCGCGTGCGCAGCAACGTCAAAGCGTCCTCGCCCGCGGATGTCCATCTGGACCTGCCGCCTGGTTGGCAGTCTGCACCGTTATCCGCTCCGTTCACGCCCCATCAAGAGGGGGATGAGCAAACCGTCAGCTTCGCCGTCACCCCACGGAACCTCGCCACTGCCAGCTATCCCATTACCTCCGTCGCTGAGTATCAGGGCCGTCGCTATACGCAGGGATATCAGACCGTTGGCTATCCCGGTCTGCGCCCGTACAACTATTACCAGCCAGGGCCCTACAAGTTGGTGGGGGTGGATGTGAAGTTGGCTCCCGGTCTGAAAGTGGGCTACGTGATGGGGACCGGCGACGATGTTCCCCAATCGCTTGAGAGCATGGGCGTAAACGTGCACCTGCTGCAGGCAGCGGACATTAACGGAGGCGACCTGTCCGCTTATGACGTCATCGTGTTAGGCATTCGAGCTTACGCCGCGCGTCCCGAGCTTGCCGCCTCCAACGGCCGCCTGCTTGATTATGTGAAGCAGGGCGGTGTGCTCGTCGTTCAATACAACAGCCGGGAGTATGACCACAACTACGGCCCCTATCCGGCCAGTCTTACCGGTGACCCGGAAAAGGTAGTGGACGAGGACAACGCAGTCGAGATCTTGCAGCCGGAGAGTCCCTTACTCTCCTGGCCCAACCGCATCACCGAGGCCGACTTTCAGGGCTGGGTAGAGGAGCGCGGACATTCGTTCATGCATTCCTGGGACTCGCATTACCAGGCCTTGACCGAGACTCACGACCCAGGTCAGGCGGAGCAGAAGGGTGGCCTGTTGTACACCCGTTACGGCAAAGGCGCCTACGTCTACGTAGCCTACGCCTTATACCGCCAATTGCCCGAGGGCATCCCCGGAGCCTATCGCCTCTTTGCCAACCTGCTAAGCCTGCCCAAAGCCCCAGCGCTCGCTACCGACGATCACGCCTCCAAAAAATAACCCCTCAAACTCTATCCCGCAAACAAATCAAAGGACGGGAAGCGCGAACCCACCCCCCAAACTCTATCCCCGACGCGAATTGACGGGTGCCCCACATCCCCGATTTCCTGTGAAGCTTAGTGGGTTCCGCGAACTTCATGCGCCTTTCCTTAAAGAAAGGCGCACACGCGGCCCTGTCCAGTGCAGCGTGCAGGAAATTCGGGGCATCTCGCTCGGACCCCGGATTTCCTACACGCAGTGCTCGTTGTGGACACGGGTGCGGCTTTCTCTTAAGGAAAGCCGCAGGAGGTTTGCTGGAGCAGCCGAGTTCGACAGGAAATCCGGGGTTTTGGCGAGATGTGGGATACCACGACCCTTCCTCTAAATTCTGAATCCCATACTTGTCGTGAGAGGAGAACCCGTCGGCAACAGAAACTACCGGTACTCCGCGCAGAACCCGGGAGCCCCCTGGCCAATCAGCGCGCAACCCCGCTTAATTTCATCCACAATCATCGCGCAAGCATTCTGCGCATTGCACGGCGGATGAGTTGCAGGAGATACCTGCAGACATTCGTTCACCAACTGCCGCGAGCGCTCCACACCAACCGCATTGAGACAAGTCCCCTTCGTGCTCAGAGCGGCAGACGCCCCTTGCGGCGCCAAGTAAGGTTCCGGCACACCAAACGCCTGGGCGATCTGGTGCAGTTCAGTGCGCAGTTTCTCCCATTGCGAAGTGGTTTGCGGGTTCAGTTGCAGGCTATACACCAGCGGATCGATCTGCGCCGCGGTGTGTACCAGTGCGGTCACATCCTGGTCCGCCTTCTGGTTATGTTTGAAGGTCTCAAGCGCCCCATTTGCCTGTTTCGCGAACGTATCCGCCAGCATCCGCGCATCCTTTTCCTGGCTGGTCTTACGAATCGTGCTCTTCTTCAGTGCATTGGCAAAGCTTTGCCGAAACGGCTGCGCGTCATCTTTCAGGTTCTGCATCAGTCGCTGCAGATCCTTGTCGCTCAAACGGCCTTGAGCCCTCGCCGGCCGGCTCATTCCCGCCAGTCCGGTCAATAGCAACAGAAAACAGATCCGTCCCCACCGTTGCATGTCAATGCCTCCTGCCCGCATTTCCTGTCTACCGTAACGTTCCTTGGTTCCGGCCAATCTTCACGGGTAATTCGGGTCTGCGCCCCTGTATCCTATCCACGTTCCCACCCTGCGGCAACTGGGTTGGTTGTATCAAGAAAGACAGAATGTCAGCAGCTTCCCCTGTGCCCACCAGCCACTTCCTCACCGATAGTTTGGTCTTCGACTGGAAAGCGCAGTCCTTCCGTCCGGACCTCATCTTCATTGTTCCCGTGGCCATCTGCCTCGTGTTGGGGATCAGCCTCGGTCACCCGGGCGCCGGCTTGATCGCCTGCGGTGGCGCCTTTACCGTCGGTTTTGGCGCCAAGCAGCACATTGACGATTCCCAATTCCTTGCCATGATCCTGGTAGCTCTCGGCACCGGGGCCGCAACCTTCATCGGCATGGTGGCGGGCCACACCAACTTCATCCTGGTGCTCTTCGCTGCCGCTGGCGGTTTTGTCTACGGAATGCTCTCCCTGCGTCAGGCCGGTGTTAGTTGGGTGGGCCAGCAGTTCCTCGTATTTCTTCTCGTCGCTTCCGGTTTTCCTTTTTCCCCGCGCGCGGCGGCGGTCCGTTCCGGCTTGGTGATGGCGGGGGGCGCGCTGCAGATCATCACTGCGAGCATCCTGTTGCACCTGCTGCAGCAATTGCGCACAGAGCTACGTTTGGTCGCGAGTTATCTGCGCGCCGAGCACCAGGCCTTACGTTCTTCGGTGGAGCAGGCGGCGCGCTCCCTGATCAATCGCGATACTCCCCCGAGCGCAGTGCCCTATGCGCTCCGTCTCGCCATCACGCTCGGGGTAAGTACAGAAATTTACCGCCACTTCGGCTTCGCCAACGGATACTGGATACCCATGACCGCCCTGCTGGTCCTCAGGCCCGGCCTGACGGACACCGCGAGCCGGGCCATCGCGCGCACCGTCGGCACTCTGGCCGGGGCCATGCTGGCCAGCTTCTCTCTTGCCCATCTGGAGCCCGGGCTATCGACCCTGGCCTTGTTGACCCTGCTCTTCGCCTGGCTCGCCTACTCACTCAACAACGTGAACTACGGTCTTTTCACCCTATGCCTCACCGCATACATCGTCTGTTTGCTGGCGCTCAACAGTCTTCCCGGTAATGAAGTCGCGTACCATCGCGCGATCAGCACCATCATTGGTGGAGCCCTGGCCCTCACCGTCCGGTTGATCGTCATCCGTTATCGCAAGCGGCTCGCAACGCAACCCACCGTACCGGCCTGAATCGCTCCAGCCTTGACGAAGTCAGAAATCTTATCCCCGCAACAAATCAAAAAGCGGCCCCACCATGTGGCTACGCAAATCCAAACAAAGGGCACAACTTCAGCCGTGCCGCATCGGAATGGAATTGATGAGGGCTGACTGCCCAAGAAGCGCTTGACGCTGTGTATCGGGGCACGACTTTAGTCGGGCCATAAAGTCCTAACAAAGATCTGGGCTAAAGAGGGTGTGTGAGAACCGGAAGAGGGACCTGCTGTTTCTCTTCCGGTTCTCACACACCCTCTTTAGCCCCTGCGGTACGTCTCCTTTCCCTGAAGGGTACGGGCTTCAGCCCGTACATACAGGAAACAAAACGACGGACTTTACAGGCTGCGGAAAAACCGAATTCTTTGAAGGGGACGGCCTTCAGGCCGTCCGTAAAAGATTGAAAACAGATCCGGCTTTAGCCGCTGAGGGAACAGCTTTCGCTTCCTATTCGACCTTTTTCTGCAGCCTGTTTAGCCCCTGAGGTAGCTTTTCCTAAAGGGCCACCACATCAACCCAGCAATATCATCGGGCCTTCAGCTTCTGCACCACCCACTCGGGCAGAGCAAGCACCCAATCCTCACCTTTCCTCGTATCGGCTACATTCAACAGCCGGCCCTGCTGGACTTCTCTCTTGCCCCCGTCCCAGATGGATCTTCCATCGAAGCGGCTTGCCGGCGATGCCACTGCATCGCGAATCTCTCGCAGTTCTGTCGGCCGCCCAACTTTCAACAAATATTTGCGTATGACCGCCGGACGGTCGAGTCCGTCATACTCGCCGCGTTCCGGCCTCTGCTCGGTAAGCGCCTCGAGGGTCAGCTCCAATTTCTGCACCAGATCCGGGGCCAGCACACGAAGCTCCCCAAGCAATTCATCACGCCGCTGCTTGAGCAGGCGAACTGTAAGCGTCGGAGTCGACCTGGGCCCCATCGTTCTCTCCAGACAAGCCTATAAGGAGTTGGCGTTCTCTCCCATTACCAGCACCGTCTTGCCAGACCGGCGAACCGACAGTATCGTCGAAACGCCTCGCATATGGTTCCAAGCATCTTTTCTATGGGAGGGAAATGTAGAGGGAGTCGGAACCGCGACTCCGACGACAGGGAAAAAGCCCTTAGTGGAATTAGACGCCCAAATCCTTCCTGGCGATACCACCAAAATGACCAGTAAGGCGCTTTTGGTCACCGATTCCGGGTTTCGGATTGTGGCGCCACACAGACCCAGCTGTCTGCGGGAAGCACCCTTCGGCGAAACTCCACTCTTCGGACCCGTTCTTCAATATCATAGAGGCTGCAGGTTTCATATTCCCCCGAGGATCCTGAATGAAGAAGACTGAAGTGCTGAACGCCTGGGCCAGCATTCTTTACGGCCGGAAGCCAAGCCTTTCCATCGAGATCACCCGCGAGTGCCCCCTCCGCTGCCCCGGCTGTTACGCTTACGAGCCGGAGCATCTGGGAGCCGGCGGGGTCACCCTGCGCCAATTGTCCGATTACAAAGGTGACGACCTGGTCCGCAGACTGCTCGCCATCGTCGATCGGGAGAAGCCCATTCATCTCTCCCTGGTAGGTGGCGACCCTTTGGTCCGCTACCGCGAGTTGGAGGTGCTTCTGCCCCAGCTCGAGCAGCGCGGTGTTCACGTGCAGTTGGTGACCAGCGCCTTCCGTCCTCTGCCCAAAGCATGGAACGACCTCTCCAAACTCAGCCTGGTGGTCTCCATCGACGGCCTGCAGCCGGAGCATGACGAGCGCCGCAAACCCGCCACCTACGAGCGCATTCTTAAATCGATCAGCGATAGTTTCGTGACCATTCACTGCACCGTCACCGGCCAGATCGCCGGCCGCCCCGGGTATCTCGAAGAGTTCCTTCGTTTCTGGAGCGCCCGTCCCGAAGTAAAGCGGGTCTGGGTCAGCCTATTCACCCCTCAGCAGGGTGCCGAGGGGCCGGAGATCCTCACCCCGGCCATGCGCCGGGAAGTGCTGGACGAGCTGGAGCGCCTGTATCCGCTCTATCCCAAGTTTCAGATGAACCGGCAGATGATCGAGGAGCTGCGCCATCCTCCGCAATCGCCGGAGGAGTGCATCTTTGCCCGCACCACGATGTCTCTTTCCGCGGACCTCGAGACCCGCATTGGACCCTGCCAGTTCGGCGGTAAGCCGGATTGCACCCAATGCGGCTGCGTCGCCTCTATGGCCCTGGCGGCGGTAGGGCACCACCCCGTCTTGCCTGGCCTGACCGCGGGCGACCTGATGTACGCCTCGGAACGAATAGGAGCGAAAATCGGTCGCGTACGCACCCTATTCCGCGGCAAGCAGCCAACGTTGCCGCCCACCCCGCCCCTAACCCAAATATCCGGCCTGTAATGGAATGCCTGTGTTTCGTGAGTCACCGCTCTATGTTTCGTATCAGGGCCCGACTTTAGTCGGGCCTTGAAGTTTCTACATATTTCGGAGTTGCGAATTCGCCGGCGGAAGACATTTTTGCCGTATTTAGATCAACGAACCGCCTAAGCTGTGCCAGCCCCGGACTTCAGTCCATAAGCGCTAACTTGTTTGGAATGTTTTCTTCAAAACT
>DASRRN010000203.1:0-11590 GCA_035695685.1 Acidobacteriaceae bacterium
AGAGTATAGGTGCCGGTGTCGTTGCTGGCTGCGCTGCGCACCTGCTGCGTAGCCGTGTTCGTAGCCGTCACATTCGCCTCGGCAACAAGTGCGCCGGTAGCGTCAGTGACGGTTCCAGTTACTTCTCCGGTCTGTTGGCCAGAAGCCCACAGGCCGGGTAATGTCATCAGCGAAGTGATCAAGAGCGCCCTGAAGGTTTTCACGCTTTTTCCTCCTTGCTCGGCCGGTCCTTTGAAAGAGAAGGGGCAGGGCCGTATTACTTAGAACGGTGGTGGCCGATTGGTGTACTTGCGACCAATGGCAGCGGTCTCAGCGCTGGCTGGCCCCACCATGACGCCTTCCTTGATCATGTCCACCACATCTTTTGCGTTGAGAGCATTGAGGAAGAAGATGTGGTTTGCCTTGCACGCAGCCAGCACCTTGGCTCTTGCGGCAACCATTTTCGGGTCCTGCACCGCTGCCTCACCATGGGCACGGACACCGAGTGACATGGCCATATCCCCGGGACCCCATTCCGCCATACCTATGCCGGGTACTTTCAGGTTCTCGTCCACATTCGCGAGGGCGTACTTATCTTCCTCCTTGACCCCGAGTAACAGTTCCCCATTGGGGTTCAGGGGCCAAACGTCAGCCTTGTCCTCGTATTCCTCCTGCGAGACCCCCCAAATTTGAGCGGCATTCGGGACCCCGTGCACGCCGCGGCGACCCTCAGGAAGTCCGTCGGTCCCAACTCCTTCGTGGTGAATCGGAAAACGCACGGCTTCGACAAAGGCCCTGATCGCGCCGGGGTCGTCTGCGTGGGTGAGCATAATGCCGTGCACTCCAGTGGCAAGCACCTGGTTGAACATCCAGGCATTTGCGTGTACCGCTGCCGCATCCATCCCATTCACAGGCACGTTGACGATGACTGCCGGGGTACGATGACCGCTTCTGTCGGGACCGCCGGCTACCAGCCCGCGCATGTAATCCTGCAATCCCTTTACATCAAAGGGGGCGTGCTCCATGTCGTAGCTGATGTAATCTGCATAGGTTTGCGCATCCTTGACTCCTTGCTCGTAGGTGCCGGTGGTTCCAGAGTGGGAACCGGTGTAGTAGATAGGCTGGCCTTCGGCCAACAACTCGATGGCTTGATTGACGCGCTTCGGCTTTGCCGTCTGGGCCGCGATGGTTGCACTTACGGTTGCCAGCAGAACAGATGCCAGCACGAAAAACGCTTGCTTCCCCATCTTCTTCACAAACACCTCTCAATCTTAGTGTTATCCGGCATCGACTACTTATGGCGAGGGGATGCTATTCCACTGACCCCAGGGTATGCAAAGAAAAATATCTAATGGCCGTGTAACCGCTTTCACGGAGTTGCCCCCATCCGAACAGCCGGAAACAACTGAGCACGAGGGTTTGGCCCCGCTACGAGAATTGTTCTAGCCCTGTAGCTAGTCGCTTCACACAACCGGTCTCACATTGTGGAACATGCATTCCAATGTTTGGCCCGAATCTTGACAACGCTATTTCCCGGTGTGTTAGGGTTGTCCGCGCAAGCCAACGGGCGCCCTCACGAAAATCCATGAGGTTGGCTGCAGTTTGTACAAGAGGTGACCATCATGCAGCGCACGGGGACCAATCCATCCACATTCGTGACTAGCATTGGGGCAGTAGTGCGCCCTCTCGGAATAGTGATCCTGGCCTTAACCCTGAGCCTGGTATGTATAGCGCAGGTGGAGCGCGCGACCATTAGGGGGGCCATTACCGACAGGAACGGAGCGATCGTTCCCGGGGCCACGGTGCGGATCACCAACGAGAGTACGAATGAAACCGCAAATCTGCAAACGGACAGCGCCGGCGAGTACACCTCCAGCAACCTGAACCCGGGCAGCTATACGATTGAGATCGAAAAGAGCGGATTCTCAAAGCACATCAACAAAGGCTTTGTCGTCCAGGTTGGACAGATTGCGCGCCTGGATGTCGTCATGGATGTGGGATCCGTCACCCAGTCGGTGGAAGTGACCGGAGCCATTCCCGTGCTACAAGCCGAAAATGCTTCTGTGGGACAGGTGATTGCCCCCACGGCGATCGAGCAACTTCCACTCAACGGAAGAAATCTGACCCAGTTGGCGGTGATCGCACCCGGCGTTACCGGATTGAATTATGCCCCGACCGGCACCATCGGTTCGGGTGTGCGGCCGGATGAGCTGAGGCCTGGTGGCACGACCATAGAGGCCAACGGCGCGCGCGATAGCGCGAATAAGCTGCTTCTGGATGGCATTGACAACACGGAAATGATCGCGCAAACGCAGATCGTACGCCCCAGCGTCGAATCACTACTGGAATTCAATATCATCACCAGCAATGCCGGCCCGGAATATAATCGCGGGGCTGGTGCGATCCTGGTAACCAGCACACGTTCGGGCACAAACGCCCCTCACGGTTCCGTTTACGAATACATCCGCAACTCTGCCGTCGATGCCAAAAATTATTTTGTGCGCCCCAATACACCGATTCCCCTTTACCGGCTGAACGACTTTGGAGGAAGATTCGGCGGTCCGATCAAGCGCGATAAAGCGTTTTTCTTCGTGAATTACGAGGGCTACTATGAGCAAGCGGCCGGAACACAGGTTAATTCTGTGCCGACGATGGCCGAGAGACAGGGGAATTTCCAGGGCGTGGCCAATATCTACGACCCTCTCACTACTGTGGCCTCGGGCTCAGGCTACAAGCGAACTCAATTTGCGAACAATATTATCCCCACAACCCGGTTCGATCCCATCGCTTATCAACTTATCAACGCCTATCCTCTGCCACAGACCAGCGCGCTGGTGAATAACATCGTCACCTACCCGCTTAAGAAGAGCAATGACAATCGCGGAGATGCCCGCGTGGACTACCAGATTTCGCCCACGCAGACATTCTTCGCTCGCTACTCCATCGACGATACGCAGATACAAATGCCGAACACGTTCAATGACGTGATCGGCGGCAGCGAAGGGGCCTTTTCCGGACCGGAGGCGGACCGAGGCCAACAAGGAGTATTGGCTTATAACAAGGTCATCACTCCCCACGTGGTTGGCGAATACAGATTCGGGTTTAACAGGTTCACTAGTTTTTTGCTGCCTTCGCTACTGACTTCTCCCATCTGGGCGGAGATCCCGGGGAAACAACCTCAGCCTGGTTTTCAACCTAAGGGATCGGGCCCAGGCCCGGTAGCACCGATCATTAGTCCATCCGGCTTTGGCGGCTTGGGAAACTCGCGATCAGAGCCTGAAATCCGCCGCGAGCACCTATGGGAGAACATAGGCAACGTCTCCTGGCAGCGTGGTAGACACAATTTCAAGTTTGGCATCGATACCCTGCATCATCTGATCAGCGAGACCGATTCACCGCCGGGCCAAAGTCCTTTTGGCCGGTTCAACTTCGACAGTAATTTTTCTAATAATCCAGCATCAACCACCGGTACTGGAAACGCGATGGCTTCGTTTCTGCTTGGTTATCCCGCTTCCACGGTGCGCGACTTGTTTCTTCCTGGAACCGCGCATGTCTTCGGAAACGAATATAACTTCTATGGAGGAGATAATTGGCGTATCACACAAAAGCTGACGCTCAACATCGGCCTCCACTATGAAATCAACACGCCCTACGCCGATGCGCACGATTATTGGGTGAACTTTAATCCCGCGAACGCGGCGGTGGAGGTTGCCGGCCAAAACGGCGTGTCGAAAACAGCAAACTGGCAAACAGATTACGGATCAATCGGGCCGCGTGTCGGTTTCGCGTATTCGGTCAACGAAAGGACCGTGCTACGCGGGGGTTATGGCGCGTTCTATGACCCGCAGGCTAACCAGGGGACGACCATCAGGCAAGAGCGGCAATGGCCATTCGATCTGATCTATACCATTTCGCCGGGCACCCTATTTCCATCAAACACTGTTTCCCAAGGGTTTTTGACCCTGGGACAGATTCCGCCTGCCACCTTTGCCAATCCATTCGGCAGCCTGAAGGGGATAAACCATAATTTCAAGAACGCCTCTGGCCAACAATTCAATCTAAGCCTCCAAAGGCAGTTAACCGGGCACTCCTCCTTCACCCTGGGCTATGTGGGTTCCATCACCCACCACTTGTCATGGAATGATCCTATCGATCAACCGTCTGCCGGTCCTGGAAATATCCAGGCGAGACGACCATTCAACGCGCAGTACCCGAATGTTACGGCCATCGCTTACTACGAATCAGTGGGTGTTGGCTCGTACGACTCGCTGCAGGCCAGTTTCCAGCAACAGTTGTCGCGGGGATTCTTCCTTACCGCAAACTATGTATGGGCCCACGCGCTTGACAACGCTCCCTATGACGGTGGCGTGGATGGCCCTATACCCCAGGATCCGACGAATCGGAACGCTGATTACGCCTCCTCCGACAACGATATCCATAACCGCGTGAATGTATACGGAACCTACGAATTGCCCTTTGGTCCCGGGCGAGCGTTTCTTAACAGCAACTCTTTCCTGGATCGGTTTGTTCTGGGGGGCTGGCAGGCAAATGGCATTTTTGTGGGGCAGTCGGGTCTGCCGTTTACTGTGACCATCAGCGGCACCGCCACCAATACGGGAGCGAGCGCTAGTCGAGCCAACGTTATCCCTGGAGTTGCCCAATACCCCGCTAACAAGACCATCAGCCAATGGTTTAATCCGGCTGCGTTCACTTCTCCCACGGCATACAACTGGGGGAACGTGGGACGAAACACGCTACGCGGACCGAGGGAGGTCAACCTCGATTCCTCGCTGGAGAAACACTTCCCGATCACGGAAGGGTCTGCCCTGTTGTTTCGAGTGGAATTATTTAACATGTTCAACCATCCACAATTTCAGGTGCCTGCGGCTGTGATCAACTCGGGAGGGGCGGGCACGATCACATCGACCTCTAACACAGCGCGTCAAATACAGGCTGCACTCAGATTGACCTTTTGAAGAAATGAGTTTTCTATAGACTCCATAACTGCTTACGTCCGCCGGGGGATTCCGTCAACTCACATGCATATCAAATTGAACCGTGTCGTTGTACCGGGAGCCGCTCATGATGAGTAAGGTGGAGAGACGAAAGCCCCTGTTTGCCATAGGGCAGACTCAGCCAACGCCCGCTGGAGATGCTGGACCGCTTGCGATCTCTGAGGTACGGGCCTTTGCCGTACCACCATCTGGTACGGCAAGCTCCTATATTGTTCTGCAAGTACGAACCCGATCGGGCGTGGTCGGCTACGGCGAGTGTACGGAGTTCACCGGCCACGATCTAAAGGCAACGAATGCGGTCGTGACAGGACGGCCTGCATCGGCGTATGAGACGCTGCGTCCGCTGGTGCCGCAAAATGCACAGGGGGCCATCGATATGGCCTTGTTGGATATTCTCGGCAAGGCTACCAAGGCTCCCGTATATCGTGTGCTCGGCGGCCCCACGCGGACCAAGGCACGCGCTATCGTTCGACTGGCGGGCACTTCGGACGATGAGCTGCAGAAGGATCTTCAGCAACAACTCTCCGCAGGCTTTGCCGCGTTCCTTGTTCCTATCCCAATGCCGGAGGCCCGCAATCAAGGGAGCGCCTATATTCATGCGGGCGTAGCACGCTTCAAAGCCATGCGTGCGGCCGCTCCGAATGCAGACTTCGCCTTCGAATGCGGCGATCAGCTCACTCCTTCCGATAGTGCGAGCTTCGCCGCCGCCGTAGAGTCAATGCACCCGCTATGGTTGGATGCACCTTGTCCGGTTTCGAATTTATCTACTCTGCACAAGATTGCCGATGAGACCGTCGTTCCCCTGGGCTTCGGCCGCGATATTGCGAGCCCGGGAGCGTTTCAGGATCTGCTTCGTGATGGGTTAGTTGATTTGCTTCGGCCCAACGTCGTAATCCATGGCATTTCCGGCATTCGCCGCCTGGCTGCGATGGCAGAGACCTACTATGTGGCAGTTTCCCCCTGGCATGCCGCAGGTCCTATTGCCACCGCCGCAGCTCTCCATGCGGCCGCGAGCATTCCGAATTTCTTTATCGTCCAACTGCCGAACTCGGGCGCCGGGTCGGCCACGCCGCGTGACGGGTTCTTCGAGTTGCCGAAAGGGCCCGGCCTGGGTGTGGACGTCGATGAAAAGACCCTCACGAGGAACCAGATCGCATGAACCGCAGGAGTTTCTTAGGTGGAGCGACGACCGCGCTCGCGGCCACATTGCCAGGCGCTCGCATTGCAGCCGCGGTTTCCACTTCGCGCCCTACTGATTATTGTGGGTGCGATCCGTTCTTCGTCCAGGCCGGCGAAGAACAAGCTGCCCGCGCCGAGGCTTTTCGTGATCTAAGCACGGGATTGAAGGTCACCGGCCTGAAGGTCTTCGGCGTGTCCTTAACCCCGAATTCCGATCGGCCGTATGTTTTCGTGAGGCTCGAGACCAACCAGGGCCTGGTTGGCTGGGGAGAGGGCACTCTCGAGGGCAAGGCCCAGGCTGCTATGTCGTGCATTGAGGATTTTCGCGACTTTGTCGTGGGCAAAGATCCAATGCAGGTCGAGCATCACTGGCAATCCATGTATGTGCACAGCTTCTACCGAGCAGGGCCAGTGATTGGGTCCGCCATCTCCGGCATCGACCAGGCGCTTTGGGATCTCCGTGGCAAGGCGTTGAATGTCCCGGTTTATCAACTTCTAGGCGGTCCTTATGATGCGGGGGGTGTCCGCGGCTATTACCATGCAGAGAATGCCCGGACGGATGAGGATCTGGCACGGCTACGCGAGACCGCACTGCAGGAGGGGGTGTCATGCTTCAAGATCGGGCTGCCCGACCAGGACTATGAATGGATCGAAACCCATGCCAAGATCGACCGGGCGGTCAAACACATGCAGCGTATGCGGGAAAAGTTGGGCGACTCCATCGATATCGCCGTAGATTTCCATGCAAAAACAAGTCCCAGCGTTGCGTCTATCATCGTTAAGGAAGTCGAGCCGCTGCATTTACTCTTTATCGAAGAACCTTGCCCTCCGGAAAACGTGCAGGCGATGGGCCGTGTTGCCAGCCGTTCGACCACCCCCATCGCGACCGGTGAGCGCCTGGTCGCGGCTTATGGCTGCCGTGAACTCATCGAGATGGGAGTGGTTGATATTTTGCAGACAGACATCAATCACGTTGGCGGCGTCACAGGATTGTGGAAGGTAGCAGCCATGGCAAACATATCGAACGTCTCGATGGCCCCTCATGCTTGCGAGGGGCCAGTCGGAGGGCTCGCCACTCTGCATGTAGATTCGGCAATGCCCAACTTTCTCATCCAGGAGATCTGCAGTTTTGTGCAGCCTGGTGACAAGGAGAAGATTTGGGCTGAGTGGTTCGGCTTCCCGACGATGCGCATGGTCAACGGCCGATTTCCTCTACCCTCGAAACCTGGCTTGGGATTTGACCTGACGGAGGCCTCTTTGAGTAAGTATCCCTTCGGGGGATCGAAGCCCATGGCGCGTGTTTTCCATCAAGACGGTTCCGTCGGAGAGTGGTGACTCATGACACCTGGTTCGCTCGAAGGAGTGTTCGCGGTTCCTCCGTTGGCAAGGACGCCGGGGAAAACCAGAGCGATTGATTTCGAACAAAACTCGGAAATCGTACGCTACATCGCGAACGGCGGGATCACACGCTTTATCTATGGGGGCAATGCTTTCCTCTACCATTTGACCTTGGACGAATATGAGCAGCTGCTGGAGTGGCAGGCGAAGATACAACGGAATGGACTCTGGCTAATTCCGAGCGCGGGTCCGTCTTACGGGCGATTGATGGACCAGGCCAAATTATTGCGCCGCTTCGCTGTCCCCTGTGTGATGACGCTTCCCTGCGCAGATCCTCGCGATGCAGGCGGGCTGGAACGAGGCCTCCGTGAATTTGCGGAGGCGGCTGATGTTCGCCTGATGCTCTACCTCAAAGAAGAGATGAACATGGGAGCGGATCTCATGGCGGGTCTCGACATGGTCGCCAGGCTGGTCGAAGAGGGTGTTTGCATTGGGATCAAATATGCTGTTGTCCGCGGCGATCCGACCCATGACCACTATCTCGACGAACTCATCAAGAGGGTGGATCGGCGGAAGGTCATCAGTGGCATCGGCGAGCGCCCCGCCGTGGTGCATCTCCGCCAATGGGGATTGCCTGGATTCACCACCGGCTCTGGTTGCCTGGCCCCCACCCTGAGCGCCGCGGTCTTCTCCGCTTGTCGCGCCAGCGACTACACGGAAGCCGAGCGGATCCGCTCTCGTTTCCTGGACCTTGAAGACCTGCGCGATGCGTGGGGACCTGCGCGTGTTCTGCACCACGCGGTAGAGTTGGCCGGCATTACGCGCACCGGTCCGATTCCTCCTTTCGTTTCAGAGCTCTCTGCGGAGCAGAGAAATCGCTTAGCACCGGTGGTACAGGAGCTCCTGACACAGCAGCAAGTGTTGGTTGCAGGGGATTGAGGGGCATTGTGAGTGAGGTAAGCGGCTGGTCGCGGCGTGACTTTCTCAAAACCGCAGGCGGCGCAGCATTTCTCGCTGGAGCGGGGCGGATCAGCGGGCTTCCTGCCCTCGCCGCTGCGGTAACGGCTTCGACAAAAATCAGCGATATCCAGACCATGACTCTAACCGGACCTCGCACCTACGTCCTGGTAAAGGTTGTCGCAGACAATGGACATTACGGTATCGCTGAGGCATACGGCCTTCCTAGCATTGGTGTAAAGGAGCAGATTGAAGCGCTGAAGCCGCTGTTGGTGGGCAAGAATCCTCTTGAGATCGACGCCATTTACACCTTCATGGGTATCGGCGGTCCTGATCTTTCGGGCACGCGCACGGATGGCTCAGCGCACTCTCTCATGCGCGCGGCCAGCGGCATCGAGATGGCGCTTTGGGACCTGGCGGGAAAGACCCTCGGGGTTCCAACCACGACGCTGCTGGGTGGAAGGTTTCGCGACAAGGTTCGCGTGTACGACCATGCATCGCCTCGCGACATGCTGGACAAAGCTTCGTGCCGCGAGTGGGCGGCAAAGATCAAGGCCGATCCCAGCGGCTTTACCGCGCACAAAATCGGCTTTCGCCATACAGACACGGCGACAGATAGCGCCCGCGACCCCGCCAATCGCGTTCTTACTACCAAAGAACTGATGAATATTGCTCAGGGGTTTGAGAACTGCCGCGAGGCCATCGGCTGGGAACACGACATCATGGTTCACTGTCACTGGGAATATGATCTGCGAACCTCGATCCAGTTGGCAGACGCCGTTGCACCGATCAAGCCGCTGTGGCTGGAAGATCCCCTGCCAGTGGATTACTCCGAATCATGGAGAAGGCTATGTGCGAGTTCTCGTGTACCCATCTGTACAGGTGAGAACCTGGAACGGCGAGCCGGCTTCAAGGACTTCATCATCTACCAGGGATGTGACATCTTGAATCCGGATCTGCGCAACAGTGGCGGGTTCCTGGAGACGAAGCGCATCGCAGACATGGCGGACACTTTTGGATTGCCGATGGCAACGCACAATACCGGAAGCCAATTGCACACCTGGGCTAACTGCCAGTGGGCTGCATCCATTCGGGACTATATCGCTTGTGAAACGATCACCGGCCAGGGTGGTTGGATGGACCAGTTGCTTGTTCTGGATGGTCCTTATATCAAGGACGGGCACATTAGCGTAAGTGGAAAACCCGGGCTCGGTGTGGAGTTGAACGCCGACGTGGTCAAAGCTCATCTGGCTGCAGGCGAACAGTGGTGGGGATGAAAGGATGTCAATGAACCGTCGTACATTGTTGAAATCTATCGGGAGTGCGGGCCTGGTTGGTGTTGCTTCGCCTCTTTTGCGGTCGCAGGAGCAGGTTGCGCAGGCCACTCGGGGCATGGCAACACCCCGTATCAAGGATATTAGCGTGATTGAGTGTGAGCCTGCGGGCGTGCGGCTAACGGTGGTCAAGATCACTACCGATCAAGATGGGCTTTATGGCTACGGTTGCGCTACCTTCACTCAACGCGCTGACTTGGTAAAGCCCGCCGTCGAGAAGTATCTGAAGCCGTTTCTTTTGGGTAAGACCACGGATCGGATCGAAGATATCTGGCAATCGTGCTACGACAGCTCTTATTGGAAGAACGGTCCCGTGCTGAACAATGCCATTAGCGGTGTCGATGAGGCTTTGTGGGACATCAAGGGCCGCCAGGCGGGCATGCCCGTGTATCAGCTTGCCGGCGGCAAATGCCGGGAAGCCGTCGACGCCTATACGCACGCTGACGGGCCTGACTTTCAAGCCGTAGTCGAAAGCGCAAAAGGTTTTATGGCCCAGGGTTTCCGCAACGTTCGGGTGCAGGTTGGTATTCCGGGAATGTCGGGTTATGGCTCCCGGCATAACGACGAAACCAAGCTCAAGGCGCTCACTGACAAACCTCTGTACGAGCCGGCTTATGATTTTCGCCGCGCGTTGAAGTTGCTGGAAGTCTGCCGCCAGGAACTAGGCGAGGAAGTGGAACTGCTGCACGATATGCATGAGCGCTTGACGCCGAACCTGGCGGTGCAGTTTTGCAAAGAAGCAGAGAAGTTCCACATGTTCTTTCTCGAAGATCCGCTATCGCCCGAAGACCTCGGATATTTCCAGCAGATCCGGCAAAACTGCGCGACGCCCATCGCAATGGGAGAACTCTTCAACAGCCCGCACGAATGGCAGCCACTGATCGAGGGGCGGCTTATTGATTACATTCGTGTGCACCTTTCCCAGGCTGGCGGTTTCACTCCGTCACGCAAGATCGCAATCCTGGCGGAACAGTATGGGGTCAAGACCGCATGGCACGGCCCGGGCGACGTCTCGCCGGTGGGCCACATGGCCAATGCCACCCTGGACCTTGTGAGCTATAACTTCGGCATTCAGGAATACACACCCTTCAACGAACGGACCAGGGAAATCTTTCACGGCTGTCCCGAGCTGAAGGACGGATACATCTGGGTGAGTGAAAAACCAGGATGGGGCATCGAGATCGATGAGCAAGCCGCAGCCAAGGCTCCGTTTACGCCGGGACGAAACAACCTGAATGGCGGGTGGGGAGAGATACGGAAACGGGATGGCACGGTGATCAAACAGTAAGATCTGTTGGTGGCTAATGGGCAGGATGCCCATACAAGAACAGCAGGTCCCTCCACTACGCTACGCTTCGGTCGGGATGACAATTCTGTTGCCAAATAGAGCCATTGCGTTTCTAGAAAATTTGTCATCCCGACCGAAGCGCAGCGTAGTGGAGGGACCTGCTGTTGCAGCGATTTGTATCGCCAACCCTGTTCGTTGGGGGGTAAAAAGCTAGATATGTCACACCCGAATCATGAAAAGCCCGTTCAGATGCGCCGCCGCGATATTCTCAAGCTACCGGCTATGGCTGCGGCTTATGGGCTGCTTCCACACTCCGCTGCGGCGCTCTCCGCTCCCTCGGGAGCGCCGATGGATGAGGCAGATCCTGAGGGCACGAAGATTGCCGTCAAACTCACCGTCCAGCACACTACGGACGAGGAACTGCTCTTCCTGAAACAGATTGGGTTGCGCTGGCTGCACGCTGACTTCGGGGAGGAAGCATCCTACGATTTCATTAAGAC
>DASRRN010000204.1:0-6206 GCA_035695685.1 Acidobacteriaceae bacterium
CAGGAAGCATTGCCGGGTTCCCTCGGCCAAGCTCGGGACAGGCTCTTCGACTCCGCGCCATAAAGCCCTTTGTTATGCGACAGATCTGCGAAGCGCTTCGCTCAGGATGACGACTTTGTTGGGGAGCTTGCAATACAGTAGCTGGATATGCGGCAAGCACGAAAGATCTAAAAGGTCACAGGCTTTCGGGATGACAAAGGAGAGAGTGCGTCATGATTAAATTTCACACCTCACAAATGGCTACCCCTCGGGCAGAGCCCAGGCGAAAAGCGTTTGCCCTGCGCCCACCAGCACATATTGGCGGCCGTCCAGTTCATACGTCGTGGGAGAGGTCTCTATATCCGCCCCCAAACCAGCATGCCACAGCGTCTTGCCGGTGGCTGTATCGAGAGCAAGCATGTTCCCTGTGGCGTCGCCGGTGAAGATGAGTCCCGAGCCGGTGGTAAGGACCCCGGCATCTGAACTATCAAAAAAGCCGAGGCGATGGGTCCACCGGATCTTGCCGGTCTGGTAATCGATGGCATCGAGAACTCCGCGGTCCAAGACGCCATAGTCCCCACCAGCCCAACCCCATGTCCCGTCCTCGGGCTTGGTGAAATAGATACCGTAGCTAATGCTGGCACTCACGATAAAGAGCCCGTTCTTGGGGTCGAAGCTCGGCGATCGATAATTGGTAAGGCCGCCTTCATCCGGAGCGACCAGCCGGCCATCGGGCGCCGGATCTTTTTCGGGATTCGGAATCGGCTGGCCCTTTTTGTCGATACCCAGCGCCCAGTTCGCCGGACCAAAAGGGACGGTCAAGAGACTTTCGCCAGTGGTGCGATCGAGCACGAAGAAATAGCCATTGCGGGAGGCCTGCATGAGCATTTTGCGGGGCTTTCCATGAAACACACCGTCCACCAGTACAGGAATTTCGACGGCATCCCAGTCGTGGGTATCGTGCGGGGAAGGCTGAAAAGACCATACAAGTTTTCCAGTGTCGGGGTTCAGCGCGACGATTGAGCAGGTATAGAGGTCGTCGCCGGGACGCACGGCGCCGTTCAAAACCGGGGTTGGATTTCCGGTGCCCCAGTACAACAGGTTCAGCTCCGGATCGTAGGTTCCGGGGATCCATGTCATGCCACCCGTGGTGGCGTTCGGTGTGCCATTAGGCGGCGTAGAGTCCCATTTCCACTGCAGCGCGCCGGTGTTGGCATCCATCGATTTCAGAAAACCCTGGATGTTATCTGAATCGCCGCCAATGCCAACAATCACATGATTGCCCACGATCACCGGAGCCGCCGTCGACCAGTAACCCTTAGTGGAATCCGCAACCTCGACCTTCCAGCGCTGCTTGCCATTTTTGGCATCCAGACAGACCAGGTAGGCATCCGGGCTCAGGTAGTAAATTGAGTCGTGATACATCGCCACACCACGCTGGCCGATGGTTCCTCCCTTATTGGGGTAGGTATAGTGCCAGATTGCGTGACCGGTTCGCGCGTCCACCGCCCATACGTTTTCAATCGCGGTGAGGTAGATAATGCCATCCACCAGCAGCGGAGAAGCTTTGATGCTGGCCGGTTGCTGCGACTGAAAAGCCCAGGCGAGGCTGAGTTTATGAACGTTTTGCGGAGTAATCTGCGCCAGCTCGCTATGCCGTCTTCCGGAGTAGTCGCCGTGGTAGCTGGGCCAGCTATGCGGCGGGGGATGCAGCAGCATGGCATCACTCACGCCCTGGGCGAAGAGCCGATTGGGCGAGGACAGTAGAGCGAGCGCACTCACAGTAAGGATCAGCGAATTCGTCAGAGCCATCAGCTACGCCCACCAAATTTCCCGCAGCTTCTCTCGAATGAGAATCTGGCGAAGAAACGCCGCAGCCTTTTCCATTCCATCTTCTAACGACATGAGACTATCCTCGTGCTCGATAGAAATCACACCGTCGTAACCAATCATGGAAAGAGTCGATATGAAATCAGTCCAGAATTCCAGACCATGCCCGAAACCGACCGTCCGGAATATCCAGGAGCGATTGATCTCGTCGCCATAGGGCTTGGTATCCAAAACGCCGTTCACGCGGGAATTCGCTTCGTAAATGCGCGTATCTTTCGCGTGCACGTGAAAGATCGCGTTTTCCAGCTTTCTAACGGCGAGACATGGATCGATACCCTGCCAGAAAAGATGGCTTGGGTCAAAGTTGCAACCAATGTTCGGCCCGGTCTCCGAGCGAAGCCGGAGCAGGGTCTCCGGCGAATAAACCACAAATCCCGGGTGCATCTCGAGCGCGATGCGTATGCCGTGCTCGGCGGCAAACCGCGACTCCTGCCGCCAGAAAGGAAGAACCTTCTCTTCCCATTGCCAGCGCAGGATCTCGGGGTAATCCGGTGGCCACGCCACGGTTACGAAGTTGGGATACCTGGAATGATCAGAGTCGCCCGGGCAACCTGAGAAGTTGATGACGGTCGGAATTTCCAGGGCTTCAGCGAGCAGAATACTTCGTCGCATGGTTGTCGCGTGCGCCTCGGCGATCCGCGTGTCAGGATGTAAAACATTTCCTCCGCATCCCAAGGCACTAATAAACAGGCCGGCGTCTTTCAATTTCTTTTGCAGATCTTTAAGTTTTGCAGGCTGCTCTATCAACTCCAGTTGAATGTGAGCAGGCGCGCCGTAATTGCCTGTACTGAGTTCAATCGCCTCGATGCCGAGCGCCGTGACGCGCGGGATCAATTCATCAAGGCTGATCTTTGTAAGCGCGGCAGTGAAAAGTCCCAGTTTCATCGTATTCTCTCTGCCTTCAAACCTGGAGTTTCTTCAGATAGGCCGCGCTGATGGCGGCGCTTTCGAGCGCAGGACGATCCCACTGATCCTGCTCGACGTAATAGTGTTTGAGTCCCCCTGCACGGGCGGCTTCAAAGATACGTTTCCAGTCAATGACGCCGTTTCCGACTTCGGTGAAGGGATTGCCTTCGAAATGTCCGGTTGTCGGCTTATAGCCGGCCTTGAGACCTTTGATATGTAAGAGAGGAAACCGGCCGGGATATTTGTGCATATATTGCACCGGATCTTTGCCGGCGAATGTCATCCAAAAACAATCCAGTTCCATTTTGACCAGCGCTGGATCGGTCGAACGCAGCAGCTCATCGTAGGCAATCACGCCCTCGTAGACGATGAACTCGTGATTATGATTGTGATAAGCGAACTGGATTCCGGCGCTTCGGCAAAGCGTGCCCAGGTGATTGAAAAAGGTTCCGGCCCGTTTCCAGGCGTCCAGGGAGTTGGTTTCCTCCGGCGGCCCCGCGCACAACATATATTGAAGATTCAGCTTATGCGCCCGGTCGATGTTTCCAGCCCATTCCGCATCGTTTTTGGGCACAGGGAAATGACAGCTAGGCACGCGGAGCCCGGCACCCTCAAGCATCTTGCGGAACTCGGTCACCGAACCTCCATTGAAATCTATTTCTCCGGAGTCGGTGAAGCCGGCTTCGACTTCCTTGTATCCCATAGCAGCGAGCTTTCCCAGAACGCCGGCGAAGTTGGATTTGAGATCGTTGCGAACGGTATAAAGTTGAATGCCGAGGGGTAAACCATAAGGATTGGCCCAAACCTCCGGGAGAAGAGCAGTGCCGGCCATGGACGCCATCAACTTCAGGAAGTCACTGCGGTTGAGTTTCACTTCATCCCCTTGCACAATTCAGGACTATGTTCCGAAACCAAGGCTATAGTACACAAAAGCAATGATCTCGTAGCGCGGTCGGAGATTTCCCCTCCGCAGGGCGGCGCGCTTATTCAGGACCAGGGATCCCAGCGCTCACATGCAGCACGCTGAGAAGATCTATGCGATACCAGGAGAAACGCTCTAGATAATGCCGGCTCCCAACATTCCGCGGCAGACCGCAAGGTCGTATCTGATGGTGACCGCGTGTACCGGGACATTCGCTTTTGGCACATTGGTGGCCTTTCTCGGAGCTACCCTGCCTGAATTGCGCGCGCGCTTCGGTTTCGACATTGCACAGGGCGGGACACTCATAAGCTTGCTCTTCCTGCCTCAGATTCCCATGTCGTTTGTCGCCGGGCCGTTGATCGACCGTTTCGGCAAAAAGCCGGTGCTGGCCAGTGGCTCTTTGCTTTGCGCCGTTGCCCTTGCCACCATCAGCGTCGCTCCGAACTACCAGGTTCTGGCGATGCTTGTGTTCGCGGTCGGTCTGGGAGGCAGTTGCATCAACAGTGGATCCAACACCCTGGTGCCCGACCTTTACCCTGTGAACCCCTCTGCGGCACTTAATTTGGCGAATTCCTTCTTTAGCCTGGGAACCGTGGGCTTTCCGGTGCTGGTTACGTTGATGGCCCGTCGTTTTGGTTTGGCGCCGGCGCTGGTCCTGGTGGGAGTCTCGAACGCGATTCCGGGAGTTCTGAGCCTTACTCAGATTTTTCCTGCTGCTCGTTCAAAGGGTGGGCTTGACTGGACGCTGATCCGCAACGCACTGTTGAACCGATCCATTCTGCTGCTCGCGCTGGTGATTTTCCTCTATTCGTCGCTGGAGGCGTCGACAGCGGGTTGGCTTCGTACTTACTTTGAGCAGGAGTTCTTTTCGTCTGCGCAAACCTCGGGAGGAATACTCGTTGCGTTCTTTGCTTCCATGCTGGCTGGACGGCTGGCAGCGAGCGAGATCACGAAAAGAGTACGTGGACCCATCGTGGTTGCGGCGTGTGCAGCGGGAGCGGTTATCGGACTGATATTTCTGGCCCTGGGGTGGAATCTGCAGGCGACGATCGTTGCCGTAGTCGTTACCGGGCTTTGCTATGGCCCCATCTTCCCAACCACGGCTGGAATAACCAGCAGTCTTTTCCCGGAGATCTTCGGGACAATCTTTGGGCTTCTTATGGCCGCTGGTTTTACGGGCAGCATGATCTTACCCGCGGCCATTGGTTATGTTGCGAAGGCGTCGACCATCAAAGCCGGGATTTGGCTCCTCCCTATCAGCGCATTTCTATTACTCGTGGTACAAAGTATTTTGGTTCGCCGAGAAAAGAGTGGAGGACCCCTGGTGTCTCGGTCGACGGGCCCAGGTTCGCGCTTCGACTCGTGACATTCTTGAGTGATCCTGCGCGTGAATGCTGGTGGCGGAAAAAGGCGATAAGTCCGTGTACCTGGGCAAGCTTCTTGAAGCAGGGCCACTCTGCCTAGCGCCGCTCTGAAACGGGTGAAATACAATACGGCGTTTCCCATCATTGCCAACGGGGCTTATAACAGTAGTAGTAAAAATGCTTGAACGCGAGCGACGCAGTTATTGAATCTCGCAAAGGTAATGTCCTCCTGGTCGCAGGTAGAGGTGCCGAACGCTGCCCGAAGCCGGAGGGAGATGGAAATAGCGCCGCAGGGCTAAAGAGTCTCCGTGAGAACTAAGACAAAGCCGCAGATCTCTCCACTGCGCTACGCTCCGGTCGAGATGACAATTCTGTTTAGCATGGAATTCCGCGTCTCCAGGAGAGGTCCGCGGAACTGCAGATCCCTCCACGGCATGCCCCACGGCACGCCGGGGCGCAGCGGGACAGGTCGGCTTCGCTCCCCCGGATTTCCTGTGGAAGTTGGTGGCGTTGACGGACCTCATGCGCCTTTCCTTGAGAGAAAGGCGCACACGCGATCTTGTCCAGTGCGGCGTGGCAGGAAATCCGGGTCGGGATGACAAGGATAGGGGGACATTCTGAAGGAAAGTGGTTGCTGGACAGAAGGCGTTTTCATCACCTTCGGTGGGCCGCAGGCCCATGACTGCTCCCGTTTTCTTTTAGTTCTCACGCAGACTCTAAGGCCCTCGTCTTATCGGGCCTTTACGGCCCGACTAAAGTGGGGCCCCGATACAGGGCGTTTCTTGAAATTGGGTTGGAAACAGACAGACTCGGACATTAGTTTTGCAGGTATCAAATAACGCTTATGACCCTGTCGTCCGGGGCCGCAGAATGTCACCTCGAGGGTGTTGCTCATGGATCGTAGAAACTTCCTTCAAAGCGCACTTGCGGTTGCGGGCGCGGCTGGTATTTCAACCGGGAACTTTTCCGCCTTTGCCGAACAACTTCACGTTTCCCCTCCGCCAATGCCCGACGACGCGCTTTTTGAACGGAGTGAGGACGAATACTGGAGGCAAATCCGACGGCAATTCGTTATTCCCAAAGATGAAGTCTTCCTGAACAACGGCACCCTCGGCTCCTGCCCGCTCCCCGTTTTGAAGGAGGTT